>CAZSKV010000830.1:0-4966 GCA_964607495.1 uncultured candidatus Brocadiaceae bacterium | reverse complement strand
AGCCCTGGCAGCCGCACGTCGTTCGCTCTGTCCATGAAGAGCGGCGGACTATACCGTGCGCGGCGACGCCTCATGCCCAACTCGCGCCGCGACCTCCTGCGCCATCTCGAACTCGCGGCCGAGGCCTACGGCCTGGATCTGCCGCTGGCCGCCGCGAAGGAGATCCCGGCACCGGCCGCGCCGGCACCCGCGGCGCGTGCTGCACCCGCGATCACGCTCGAAACGCTGCGCGCCGAGGTCCTGCAGTGCACGAAGTGCAAGCTCTGCCATGGGCGCACGCAGGCCGTGTTCGGCGAGGGCAACCCGCAGGCCCGCGTGCTCTTCGTCGGCGAAGCACCGGGCCAGACCGAGGACGCGACGGGGCGGCCCTTCGTCGGCCGCGCCGGCCAGCTGCTGACCAAGATCATCGAGAACGCGATGGGCCTGCAGCGCGCGGACGTCTACATCGCCAACATCAACAAGTGCCGGCCACCGGAGAATCGCGTGCCGGCGCCGGACGAAGTCGCCGCCTGCCTGCCGTATCTGCGCGCCCAGATCCAGCTGATCACCCCCGCGGTCATCGTCGCGCTCGGCAAGACCGCGGCCAGCAACCTGCTGGGCGAGACGCGGGCCGTCAGCACCCTGCGCGGCGAGCAGCTCGCGTTCGCAGGTACGCCGGTGGTCGTGACCTGGCACCCTGCCTATCTGCTGCGCAACCCCGCGGCCAAGGTCGACACCTGGGAGGACATCAAGCGGGTCAACCGCCTGCTGGGCCTGCCGGAGGTGCCGCGCCAGGGTGCGGCCGGATCGTGACGCAGCGCACAGCCCGACAGCCTGCTCCCCGGTGCGACACCCGGCCTACGGATTCCTTGACCCCCGGAAAAGACGTCGCTACCGTCCCGCACCTTTCCCGGATCGTGGCGCCCCCCACTGCGACCCGGCTCAGGATAGGTCTCACCCCTCTGACCGCTCGCCCCCAACCTGCCTGATCGAAGCTCAGGACACACAGTATGAAGATGGTCCAACCGTTTCTTCTGCGCGGCGTGCTGATCCCCGCGCTCGCGACGCTCGTGGCATGCACCGGCACGCGCGTCGAGGACGCGAGCCCGGCCAACGAGACCAAGGCCGCCGCCACCGAGAAGCCGGTCAGCCCGGCCCCCACGCCGACCCAGGACACGCAAGGCGTGGCCCAGGATCGCCAGAAGGTGTTCATCGAGACCACGCTGAAAGAGGCCCGGCGCTCGATGGACCTCAAGCTGTGGAACGACGCCGCGCGTCTCGCGGCCCAGGTGCTCGACATCGAGCCGAGCAACAAGGAGGCGCGCGAGATCCTGTTCGGCGCCCAAGACCTGCTCGGTGGCGCGCGCGAGAAGGGCATCCAGCAGACCATCGAAGACAAGGTGCTGCAGCAGCGCTTCGAAGCCGAGCGGGCGCGCTTCCAGGCCGAGGAGAAGCTGCGGGTCGGCGATGCCCACCTCGAGGCGGGCCGCTACGAGCAGGCGCTGGAGAGCTACGGCCACGCGCAGTTGATCCTGCGCTACTCGCCCGCGATCGCGCCGGGCTCGGAACTCGAGCGCATGCTCGAGATCCGCGTCGCCGACGCCGGCAAGGCCAAGCTCAAGGCCGAGCAGGAACGCACCGAGGCACGCCGTCTGGCGTCCCAGAAGGAACTTGCAGAGGCCGAACGCAAGCAGCGCGCGAACGTCGCCGCGAAGGTCAAGAACCTCATGGAGGCCGCGAACACGGCGTTCCTGCAGGGCAACTACCAGCGCGCAGTCGCGCTGCTCGACGAAGTGCTGCACATGCAGCCGACGAATGCCAACGCGTCGGCGCTGCGGGATCTCGCCGAGCGCGCGCGGCACGAGAACGCGATCGAGAACCTGCGCGTGCAGTGGCGCACGGACTGGGTCAAGACCTTCGACGAGCTCAACTCCTCGGACGTCGTCCAGACCGACTCGATCAAGTTCGACCTCGAGCGCTGGCGCACGGTGTCGCAGCGCACGCCGCTGAAGTTCACGCCGACCGAGGACGTCGACACTCCCGAGGAGAAGGCGATCCTCGACAAGCTCGAGAGCACGAAGATCGAACACAAGTTCGCGAAGGCTGAGGTCGACAACTGGGCCGCCTACTACGCGAGCGTGACCGAACTCAACTTCGTGGTCACGGCGCCGGTGAAGGAGATGGATCCGGCGACGACGACGCTGAACGATCTCGTGCTGCCACCGATGTCCGTCCGCCAGGCACTGGACATCATCGGCAGCATGACGGGCGTCAAGTGGCGCATCCAGAACGGTCTCGTGCAGCTCGTGGCCGGCGACAAGGCGATCGGCAAGACCTTCCTCAAGCCCTACGAGGTCCGTGACATCATCCAGGGCGTGAAGGACCGTCCGGCCAAGGATCTCAAGCTGAAGATCCCGGGCGAAGAGGATCCCGCGATCACCGAGGACGAGGAGGCGAAGCCGAGCGTCGTCGACGGCAACAAGCTGATGGACCTGATCAAGAGCACGATCGAGCCGACGAGCTGGGAAGGTGGCGAAGCCAGCATCACCGAGCACAAGGGCGTGCTGATGATCAAGCAGACCCGCGAGGTCCACGGCCGGCTCGAGAGTTTCTTCACCGACCTGCGGCAGGCAGTCGGCATCGAGGTGGACGTCGAGGCGCGCTTCCTGAAGGTCGCCGACAACTTCCTCGAGGACGTCGGCGTCGACTTCCGCGGCCTCGGCAACCAGGCCTCGGAAGGCGTGCCGGGCCGTGGCCTCGAGCAGAACAACCGCCAGAACGCCGGCTTCGACGATTTCGGCCGCCGCGAGAACACCAACGCCGCGACCCCGGGCGAGATCGGCACCGGCACCGAGCCGGGGTTCTTCTACGACGACGGCCAGGACGGCGACATCATGGGCCGCACCGAGCATCTCTACGACCGCACGCTCGGTGGCCGCAACGGCGCGCTCGACAACGCAGGCGGCCTCTCGCTGCAGTATGCATTCCTCGACGACGCGCAGCTCGAAGTGATCCTGCGCGCGGTCGCCAAGCGCGATCGCAGCGAGGAGATCACCGCCCCGCGCCTGCTGGTCTACAACAACAAGCGCGCGCACATGCAGGTGCTGCGCCACACCTCCTACATCCAGGACTTCGACGTCGAAATCGCGCAGGCGGCCGCCGTCGCCAACCCGAAGATCGACGTCGTCCGCGACGGCGTGGTGCTGGACGTCCGCCCGGTCGTCTCGGCGGATCGCAAGTTCGTGACGCTCGAGCTGCGGCCGACCGTGCTCACGTTGCAGCTGCCGATCCCGACGTTCACGACCACGCTCGGCGTCGGCCAGCCGATCTCGATCCAGCTGCCGAGCGTCACGCGGCAGAGCGTGCGCACGACCGTCACGATCCCCGACGGCGGCACGATCCTCCTCGGTGGCATGAGCCTGGCCGCGAAGCAGAACATGCAGTCGGGAGTCCCGATCCTGAAGGACATCCCGATCATCTCGTTCCTGTTCAGCCGCAAGGGCACGTTCACCCAGAACGAGCGCGTCGTGATCCTGCTGCGCACGAAGATCATGCTGGTCCAGGAGCACGAGCCGACCTGGATGCCACAGGGTCCCGAATCGCTGATGATCGGTCCCTCGGGCACCAAGTAGGCGGCGCCCCCGGGATTCGTGGCACGGCCGCGAGGCGACTCGCGGCCGTTTGCGTTTCGAGGGGCGCGGCGCCGGGACCAAGCCCGCCTCCGGCCGGGACCGCAGCCGGCCGGGCCTGCGCGCCGGAGATCGACGTCGTCGTCTGCCGTACAACCGCGACCCGAACGCTTTCGTCGACTGAACTGGTCGCTATACTCGCGCGTTCCTTTTTCCGCCCGGTTCCAGCCCCGGAGCCGGCGGATCGTGCGCCGGACCCCAGTGGCAGACCCCTGCCACCAGGTCCCGGTACAGAACACCCGCTAGCAACCAGGTTTGCAGGCTCGGAGTCCACTCCTGATGAGTTCTTCGCTCGGCCGTTTCGTCGCGGTTCCTCTCTGTCTGTCCATGCTCGTCGCTGCCACGACCGCCCAGGACCCCAAGGCCAGGAAACTGCAGCGGGACGCCGAATTCCTGCGCAAGGTCGCCAAGGATCTCGGCTTCATCTCGCTCGCGAAGGACGAAGTCGACCGCATGAAGGCGGAGCAGAAGGACAGCCCGGACTTCAAGACCGTGCTGCAGCTCGACGTCGAGATCTCGCTGATCGGCGCGAAGCGGCATCCGGACCGCGAGGAGCGGCGCACGCTCTACAAGCAGGTGCTCGATCAGCTCGACGCGTTCATCACCAAGTACAAGGACGACAACGTCGCGCTCAACGCCCAGTTGACGATGCTCGACGCCTGCTACGAGTACGGGCGGTTCCTGTCGGACGACATCGAGGTCGCGCTCGCCGAAGCGCCCGACAAGGTCAAGAAGCTCGAAGAGGACGCGGCGAACCTGTTCCGCCGTGGCGTCGACGCCTGCGACGGCGTGATGCGCCAGCTCAAGTCCGCGGGCGGCGACAAGAAGATCGAGTACTACATCTCGTGGCTGCGCAAGGGCATCCTGCTGCGCGAACACGCGCGCGCGGTCAAGAAGGACCGCGCGGTGCTGGCCGCGCAGGCGCGTGCGACCTTCGAACAGCTGATCTTCGAGGTCGGCGAGGAGACTGCGCTCGGCCTGCGCGCACTCTTCGAGATGTCGCAGATCTCCGAAGTGCTCGGCAACCTCGAGGAAGCGATCACCGCCTACCAGGAGACGGTCGACGCCTGCTACAAGTCGCTGACCGACGAGGGCGTCGAACTCAAGGGCAACGCCGCCGAGATCGTCGTCGAGATGATGGAGGAGGCCTACGACCGGCTCGCCTCGTCGCTCTTCAGCCAGGGCAAGGGCGAAGAGGTCATGAAGGTCATCAACCAGTACCGCGAGCGGATGAAGGAGCTCAACGCCGAGCCCGACCCGCGCTGGGGCCACATGCTGTTCCTGACCGAGGCGCGGGC
>CAZSKV010000829.1:0-9570 GCA_964607495.1 uncultured candidatus Brocadiaceae bacterium | reverse complement strand
GCGAGCAGGGCGTGCCGGTCTACGGTGAAGGGCTCGTCGCCCGCGATGGCTCGTTCGCGATCGCGCGGCGCTTCCCGCCTGGTCACTACGGTATTGCGGCCGGCTCGGTCGCCCGCCCCGAGCCGGGCGAGCCGCTGATCGGCGGCCGGCTGCTCTTCGCGGAGTTGGTGCTCGACGGCAGCAAGCGCTGCGTCGAGTTGGAGCTCAGCTTCCCGACGAAGTGAGCGGATCCTGGGATACTGGTCCCCTTCGCTGCGCAATCTTGACAGGGGCTCGATCCCTGGCCCGTGATCCCTGGATCCAGCACAAGCCATGGGGTCCGGACCGACCAGCCCAACGAAAGGGACCAGTGCCTAGAGCCGCTTCTGGCTGCGCTCCTTGGCGCGGGCCAGGATCGACTGCAGGTCGGCGGCGGGCGGCGACGGCGTCGGCTGCGCGGAACTCGCCGGCTTGCGCCGCAGACGCAGCCAGGCAGCACGCACGCGCGCCGCGAACCCACCCACGACCCGCCGTGGCAGCCGCCATGGGATCGTGAGCTGCAACCGGCGCACCGCGATCTCGAGCAGCACGACGCCGACGAGCCACCAGCACAACTGCCAGCCCAGGTACTGGATGCCGCTGCCCTCACGGCTGCCGCGCAGCAGCTCGTGCGCGGCCGGCGACACCAACCCGCCGGTCTCCTTCGCGATCCGCGCGAGCAGCTTCTCGCCGTGGGCCGGATCCGCCGGCGGCGCGAACTCCGGTGAGTACGGGAGCGTGATCGGCGCCGCGCGCAGGACCTGGTCCTGGCCGGTGCGCAGCACGGCCTGGTAGGCGCCCTGGGCGCGCAGCGCGAAGCGCCCCTCGAGGCGGCGTTCGCCCGTGCGCTCGAGCGCGAGCTCATGGACCGTGCCGTCCGGACCCAGCACGCGCGCGGAGGTCGTGCCGAGCAGCGCCTCCTTGCCGGCCTCGACTTCGACCACGACCACGCCTTCGTGGCCCTCGCGCCGGATCTCGCTGAAGAGCTCGAGCGGCGCCTCGTTGCCGGCGAGCCAGCGCGCGACGGTCGCGAAGAAGTCGGCATAGCGGTCCCAGCTCGCGAGATCGCCCGCGAGCGGGCCATCGACCTCGCCCAGGAAGGCCGCGGCGCGGCCGAGGCCATGCTGCCAGAATGCGAAGAGCGGCGCCTTCTGCTCGTCGGTACTGACGACGCCGAGGGTGGCGCCGGGCTTCTCGTAGGCGATCGAGTAGCCACCGAGGCGCGGGAAGCCGACGCCGCGCAGGTCGGCGATCGCCAGCACGTCGGGGAGGATCCTCGCGTCAGTCGGCTCTTCGATCATCGCCGAGCGCGCGGCCTGGATCGTCTCGTGCGCGAACACGCGCGGCAGATCGTTCGGTTCGGCCGAGAAGAACACGCGGCCGCCGCCGCGCGCCGCGACGTCCTTCAGGAACGCAGCGTCGCTGTCGGTCTCCTTGCCGAGGCCGATCACCGAGACCGTGACCTTCTTCTGCGCGAGTTCCGCGAGCAGCTGCTTGTACTCGCCCGGTTGCTCGGCGTCCGCGGCGTCGGCGAAGAGCACGATGTGCTTCGTGGTCTGCACCGCGGCCTCGAGCTGTTGCGCCGCCCCGACCAGTGCCGCGTAGACGTAGATGCCGCCGCCCATCGACTCGATCGTACGGACCCTTGCGCACAGGCCGGCCCGGTCACTGGCCGCCGTCAGCGGCACGATGTCGTGCACGGCGCTGTCGACGGCCTGCACCGACACCGCGTCGAGCGGGCCGAGCATCTCGATCGCGGCGCAGGCACCCAGGTTGGCCAGGTCCATCTTCTGCAAGCCGCCGTCGACCGGAGCCGCCATCGAGCCCGAACGGTCGAGGGTGATCGCCATCGCCAGGCCGAACTTGCGCTGCTCCTGCCGGATCTCCAGCGACACGGGCAGCACGTCCTCGACCGGCGAGCGGTGGTAGCCGCCGACGCCGAAGCTGGCCTTGCCGCCGGTCATCAGCAGGCCGCCGCCGAGGTCGGTGACGAAGCGCTGCAACGCCCGCAGGCCGAGCGGGGGCAGGTCCTGCGCCGGCACGTTCTCGAGCACGATCGCGCGGTAGCCTGCGAGTGCCTCGGCCGTGGTCGGCAGCCCCGCCGCCGGGCGCACGTCGACGGCGAGGCCGGCGGCGGCGAGGGAGCGGGTCAGGCGGTCCTGCCGGCCGCCGGGCGTCAGACAGAGCACCCGCAACGGGCCATCGACGCGCACCACGCTGTGGGCGCGGTTGTTCTCCGGCACGCGGTCCTCGGTTGCGAGCTGCACCTCGTAGGCATGCACCCCGGCGGCGGCGAGGCGATCCTTGAAGAGCAGCCGGTTGAGGCCGGGGCGGAGCGTGCGCTTGCCGCTCGCGATCACCTGGCCGTTGCGCAGCAGCTGGACCGGAACCTCGGTCGCGCGATCGCTGCGGACCCAGGCCGAGAACAGGAACGGCTCGTCGGGCGCCAACTGCTCCGGCACCGTGAGCTCGTCGACCGCGACGTCGGGGAGCTCGGGGCGGCGCAGGGGCACGACGTCGATCGTGATGCCGCGGCGCGCGGCTTCGCCCGCGGCGGCGAGGGGGTCGCGGCCCGTGCTCTCGCCGTCGCTGACGACCAGCAGCGAGCCCTGCCGCCCGGGGGGGATCAGCGCGAGCGCGGTCTCGAGGGCCTGCGCGAGGTCGCTCCCGTCACGGTCGAGCGGCAGCTGCGGTGCCGTGTAGCGCCAGTCGGGACTCGGCGGGGCCTCGATCGCAGTGTCGCGGCCGAAGGTCAACAAGCCGATCCGATCGCCGCGCCGGGCCTGGTCGCGCGCGAGCTTGCCGAGCTCGGGGAGGACCTCGAGCGCGTTCGGGGGCACCGAGAGCGAGCGGTCGGCGACGATCACGAGGTCGCGGCCGGTGGCGGCGCCACTGCGGTAGGGCTCGGCCAGCAGGCCCAGCAGCAGGCAGAGGGCCACGCCCCGCAGCAGCGCGAGGAGCGGCCGGGCCGCGAAGTCGCGGCGCAACCAGAGCAGCACCGGCAGCGCGAGCAGGAACGCCTCGGGATGCACGAAGCGGATCACGCGCCACCTCCGCGCCGGCGCAGGAAGTGCCAGTCGAGCACGAGCGCGAGCAGACCCAGCAGCGCGAGCGCGCGGCCCTCACTGCGGCCGCTGCGCACCGGCTGGGCCGCGTTCGCGCGGATCCCTTCGCTCGCCGCGACCTGCGCGCTGCCGCGCGTGGTCAGATCGGATTCCCGGGGGTCGACGAACGCGACCGACCAGCGCGCGAGCTCCTGCTCGCCGGCGAGCAGCCGGTGCAATCCCGGTTCGCGCGCTTCCCACGAGAACTGCGTCAGCCCGCGCGCGGGCAGCCGCTGTCCGCCCGGGGTCGCGAGCTCGGGCCGCCGGGTCGCGGCCGGGTCGGGGCGCGTGCGGTAGACGATCGGCTCGCCGATGCGCAGGTTGGTGCGCTGGGGGCCCGGCAGCTGCGCGCGTGCGCGTTCGACCAGGTTCTGCACCAGGATCGGCCAGTCGGGCGCGGCGGCCAGGTTGCTGCGCTCGGGCAGCAGGTTGAGCCAGATCCGCAGACCGTCCGCCTCGGCCTCCTCGCTCGCGAGCGGATGCTCACCGGCCAACACGAACGGCCAGCCGGGCGCGCTGCCGCTGCCCGCGCTCCAGACCACGCCCTCGAGCGCCAGGCCTTCGCCCAGCGGATGCCGGCGCTCGATCAGATACGGACCGATCCAGTCGTCGGGTTTGGTGCGATCCCCGAGCGGCGCGATCACGACCTCGGTGGTCAGCGGGCGCAGCTTTCCGGCTGCGGCCGTGAACACGAGCGCGGCGTCCGCGACCGCGGCTTTGTGCACACCGGGCAGCAGGCCGAGCAGGCGTTCGAGGCGCAGGCTGGTGACGGCCTCCTCCGGCAGCAGGCAGGCGTAGGCGAGCGGCGGCAGGGTCTCTGGGAGCAGCAGGACTTCGTCGTCGAGCTGCAACGCATCGGGCGGGAGCACGAGCCGGAGCGGGGCAGTGCTGGCCGGCAGGCGCAGCGCCGCGTGCGCGACCTCGCCCGGACGCAGCGCCAACCGCGTGCGCAGCAACTCGCTCGCCGCCGTGTCCACAGCGAGCACCCTGAGCTCGACGTCCTGCGGCGTGCCGCCATAGGTGGCGACGTCGACGAAGAGGTGCTCGAGGCCGCCCTCGCGTTGGCGGCGGGAGGCGACGATGGCCCGATTGGCGAGGGCCGTGCCGATGCTCGCGACGGCATAGGCCGGCGGCGCCTTGGGCTGTGCCGCGTCGGTCACCAGCAGCAGGCGATCGTCGGCCCGCGTGACCAGCTCGTGGCCGAGTTGCAGCGCCGGCAGCAGGTCATGGTGCGGGCGCCGTGGCTGCCAGCGGGCGAGTGCCTCCTCGAGCAACGCACGCGGAGCGGCCGGACCGAGCAGGATCTCGGGACGCGGGCCACTGGCGATCAGCGTGACCTGGCCGCCGCCGGGCAACGCCGCCACCGCAGTGCGGACGGCCGCGCAGGCCTTGGCCCGCGCATCGTTTCCCGCGGCCAGCGCCGTCATCGAAGCCGAATCGTCGAGCACGACGACGAGGTGCGGCGTGGCCTCGGCGAGACCGAGCGAAGGGGTGCCGAGCCAGAGTCCGAGCGCGAGCGCGAGCAGCAGCTCGCACCAGAGCGAAGGCGAGCGCAGGAGCCGCGTCCGCTTGCGCCCTGCGGCTGCGGCGAGGCTCTGCCTGGGCCACAAGAACAGGCCCGCGATCCGGCGTTCGCTCAAGCGGCGGCGGAACAAGTGCAGTGCCACGACCGCGGGCAGCGCGAAGAGCGCGAACAGGCCGACCGGCGCGAGGAAGCTCACGCGTCGGGCTCCAGCAGCCCCTGCGGCAGCAGGTGCTCGCGGAACATCGCGCGCGGCGGCCCGGCCGGCACGAGGGCGTAGGTGCCGGCGAGCCGCTGTACGCAATCACGCACGCCGTCGATCAGCCGCTGCAGGCGCTCGCGGTAGCTCGCGATCACGCCGGCAGAGAGGTCGACGTCGGCGCGCTCGCCGGTCTCGCAATCGACGAGGGTGTGGGGCCCGTCGCTCGTGGGCGCGAGTTCCCACGGGTCCAGCAGGTGGATGACGTAGAGGTGCGCAGCACCCGCAGCGAGGCGGCGCAGCCAGGGAGCCGGGTCGCCGGCGGCCAGGAAGTCGCTGACGACCGCGCGCAGTCCTCGGGGGCGCAGCGGCTCTTCCGGCAGCAGCCCTTCGGGCGCGCCAGTCAGCGCGAGCGTCTCCGGATCGGCCACCTGCGCGCCGCCCGCCGCGAGCCAGCGCGCGGTGCTGCCACTGTCGCGCGCCCAGACGGCGAGCGCCAGCCCGAGATCGCGCAGGGCGCGTGCCTTGGCGGCCGTGCTCGCCATCGACGCGGAGGCGTCGAGCACGATGTCGACGCGTGGGGCGATCTCCTCGCGGAACAACCGCACGTGCAGTTGGTCGGTGCGCGCATAGCTGCGCCAGTCGACATGCCGCAGGTCGTCGCCGGGCACGTACTCGCGGAAGTCGACGAACTCGACCGAGGAGCCGGTGCCGCGGCCGACCTTGTCCCCCGCGTGGCCGCTCGCAAGCGACCGGGGCAGGGCCAGGCGGAAGCCGGCACAGGCCGCGAGGACCTCAGGCCGCACGCGCACGGCTCGCGCGGTGGTCCAGGCTCGCGCGCCGCACGTCGCGGATGCGCACGGCGAGGGCGCGGAGGTTGAGCATCACCGCCAGGATGCTCGCCACGAACAACCCCCAGATCACCGAGACGCCGCCCGAATGGTCGAAATGGTCGATCGTGAAGAACGGGTTCAGGATGTGCATCGGGCTCCAGCGCATGCCGCGGCGCGCCAGGAACACCTCGAGCAGCATCGGGCCGAGACACGCCAGCCCGAGCGTCAGGACCACGAGTCCGCGCGCCAGCCAGCTGCCATGGGGTCCGCGCGGCAGGCGGCGCCGCAGCCAGGCGGCGTATCCGAGATAGATCACCAGGTACTCGGCGATCATGATCGCCGAGCGCACCGCCCACGGGCGGCCGCCGCCGACCAGCAGGTAGGGGAGCCAAAGACCCAGGGCGAGCACCAGCGCGAGCCACAGCAGCGTGAACCCGAACCCGAGCGCGCCACCGGGCAGCAGCGGGGCCACGAGCAGGGCGCCGCGCCGCGGCACCTGCGTGCGCACGCGCGGCGACAGCTCGTCGTCCTCGCAGGTCAGGAACAGACCCACCCCCGCGTAGATCGAGAGCGCGACGAGCGCGAACACCGGCAAGGCCTCGGCCAGATCGCGGCGATCGGCGACCAGCACGATCCACCCCGCGATCACGAGCACGCTGACGACGGCGAACACGCGGAACGGCGTCGACCGGTTCTCGTTGGGGTGCGTGAGCTGCGTCTTGGCGACGAGTGCGAACAGCCACAGCGCCGCGGCCAGGCCGAGCGCGATCGAGCCCAGCACCTGCCAGAACTCCGCGCGGCGCGAGAAGTGCGCGAACTCCATCACCAGCCCGACGCCGCCGGCGATCGCCATCCCGGTCGCGATGCCGAGCGCCACGGTCACCATCGCGATCCACAGCGGGGTCAGCACGCGCGCGCGCGTCAGCGCGCCAGCCGCGATCCCGAGCGAGCTCGCGGCCAGCGCGACGATCAACGCGAGCAAGAGCGCGAACGCGATCATGCCGACGTCGACGCCGCGCAGGAGGTAGGTCAGCGCGATCAGGGGCGCGAAGATTGCGAGGTAGAGCACGAAGAGCACGGCCGCGGCCTGCACCTTGCCACGCACGATCTGCGCCGGGGTCAGGTGGCTCAGGAGCAGCATCTCGGCCGATCCGGCGCGCACTTCCTGCATCATCGAGAAGAAGGCCTGCAACGGCAGGATGAACACCAGGATCGGCGCGAGCGTGCCGAGACAGGCCGCGAACGCGCCGCGGCCGACCGTGTCGTCGCCGCCCAGCGTCATCGTCGCGATCACCGCAGCAAGGACCAACACCGAGATCAGCGCGAGGAAGAGCGTGCCGAGGAACGCCTTGCTCGAGAGCGCCTGCTGCACCTCGCGCACGAGGATCGGGTTCAGGCGATCGGAGAGCCGGTGCCAGCGCGGCAGCGGCGGCACTGCGGTCATTGCAGCCTCCCCTGGGTCGTGTGCAGGAAGATGTCCTCGAGGTCGGCCTTGCGTTGGTGGAACTCGACGATCTGCAGGCCGTGCGCGATCGCGCGCGCGAGCACCTCGGCGAGCGCCGGTTCGGGGCCGGTGAACGCGAACTCGAGCTTGTGCTGGTCGCGCAGCAGCTTGTCGACGTGGGGTTGGGTCAGGAAGAAGCGTTCGGCGGGCTCGCCGTCGCCGAGCACGCGCACCAGCACGATGGTGTCAGAGGCCTGCTGGCGCAGGAGATCCTGCACGGTGCCGGCCACGAGCTTGCGCCCGCGTTCGATCACGACGGCGCCGTCACAGATCTCGGACAGCTCCGACAGGATGTGCGAGGAGATCAGGATGCCCTTGCCGTTGGCCGCGAGCTCCTTCAGCAGCTCGCGGAACTCGATCCGCGCGTGGGGATCGAGGCCGGAGGCCGGTTCGTCGAGTACCAGCAGGCCGGGATCGTGCAGCAGCGTCTTCGCGAGGTGGACCCGCTGCCCCATGCCCTTCGACAGGCCGGTCGCCGGCCGGTCGAGGAACTCGTCGAGCCGGCAGAACGAGGCGACCGAGCGCACGGCGTCGATGCGGCGCTTGCCCGCGAGGCCATAGGCGCGCGCGAAGAAGTCGAGGAACTGGCGCACGTCGAGGTTCGAGTACGGCTGGAACTGGTCGGCCATGAACCCGACGCGCTCGCGCACCTTGCGTGGTTCGACGAGCACCGAGAGACCCTCGATCCGGGCGTCGCCCGAGTCGGGCAGGTCGAGCGTGGCGACGATCCGCATGGTCGTCGTCTTGCCGGCGCCGTTGGGCCCGATGAAGCCGAAGATCCGCCCGCGCTCGAGCGCGAAGCTCAGCTCCTCGACCGCCTGCAGCTTGCCGAAGGCGCGGGAGATGCGGTCCACCTCGAGCAGGGTGCTAGCGCCCATGGTCCTCCTTGCCGAGCGTGCCATGGACGAAGAGCTGATCACTGTGCCAGTGGACCTCGAGGCCCAGCGAATCGAGCGCCGTGCTGCTCCGCATGCGTGCGAAGTAGGTGCCTGGGGGCGGCAGGTTCGCGGTCTGTTCCTGGATCCAGCCGTGCAGCAGGCTCCTGCTCTGCGGGTCGCCGCCGGCGAAGGCCTCCCGCCAGGCGTCGGCGACGCGCTGGGCAGCGGCGCTGGACGCGAGCTGTTCCATGCGGCCATCGCGCCGGCTCTGCCAGTACTTCCCCTCCTCGTCGCACCAGAGGATTGCCGCGTCGGTGTCGGCCGGCGCGAACTCGGCCGCGGCGAGCCAGCGCCAACCGTCACCGTCCTTCTGGAAGCGCAGCCGGTCCCGCGCCGGCGCCGGTGTGACGGTCACGAAGTGCGTCGGCGTGCGCGAAGGGAGCGCCGCACCGCTGATCCGCTGCCGGTCGAGATCGAGCTCGAGGCGATGCGACTCGCGACTGTTCCATTGCCGGTTGGTCAGTTGGCGCGAGAACAAGCCGGTCGCGGCGTTGGGCAGGATCCAGCTCGGTCCGACCCCAGCGTACAGCGAGGCCCGCGAAGCCACGACGGCCCGCTGGCTCGCCTGATCGAGCTTCATCAGGGTGCTGCGCACGCCCTGGATGCCGAACCCCTCGGCGAACATGCCGTAGAGGATCACGACGATCGCCAGCGTGAAGCCGCTGGCCGGGATCGTGACAAGCAGCATCAACGGCTGCCGGCGGCGATGCGCCCAGTAGTACGTCTTGACCACGATGAACCCGACGAACGCGAGCACGGCCAGCAGGAACACGCGCACCGGCACGGCGCCGAGCCCGGGGATCGCCTGCGCGTTGGCCGCCGTCTGCGGCATGTTGAGGAACTGGCCGCCATTGGTCTTCTCCTCGGCGAGGTTTGCGCGCAGTTTCGCGACCAGGTCCGACCGGATGCGGTTGGCGGTCGCGAGCCCGCTGTCCGCCACGGCCACGACCGCGCCGAAGCGGGACCGCCCGCGCTCGTCGTCGATCAGCCCGCGCAGCGGCCCCGAGGGCGCCTGCGTCGCATGCAGCAGCACGAGCAGGCCGCCGGCGCGGGCGTAGTCGGCCAGGGCCGCGTGCTGGTCGCCGCTGAGCGCCGTACGGGCGTCGGCGAGCACGATCGGGATCGCAGACAGCAGTTGCCAGGCTGCGGGCAGCGTCTCGCGGTCCCGGCCCAGCAGGCTCGGCGTGGTCGTCGTCCGCGAGCCCGTGTCCTTGATCCGCGCCTCGTATTCCGCGATCCACCTGGCCCGCAACTCCGGATCGTCGCTCACGATCAGCCCGCGCGCCTCGTCCGGCTGGAGGTTCAGCGTGTGGCGGGTGTCGGCGGTGTAGCCGTCGACCACGAGCCTCGCCTCGAGGTAGCTCACGGCCCCCGGGATCGGGGCGAAGAACGTGTGCGTGCCGCCCGGCGGCAGCGTGATCGCGCGGGTGGCCCGGAAGCCGTCGCCGTTCC
>CAZSKV010000828.1:0-4491 GCA_964607495.1 uncultured candidatus Brocadiaceae bacterium | reverse complement strand
CCTTCGTCGCGATCGTCCGCAGCAGCACGCCAGCCGGCGAGTAGATCTTCACTGCGCGATCGGTCAGATAGAGGTTGCCGCGCGCGTCGAGGCACATGCCGTCCGACCGTGTCGCTGCGAACACGCGCGGCTCCTGCAACTCGCCAGGGCCGACGATCCGCCAGGTCCACACCCGGCCGCCGCCCTCGTCGGCCACGTAGAGGCGCGTGCCGTCGGGCGTGCCGACGATGCCGTTCGGCCGCACGAGGTCGCTGAGCACGCGCCGGGTGCGGCCGTCGGCTCCGACATGGTAGACGTGCTCTCCGGGCTGCTCGAGATCGCCGCGGGCGCCGTAGCGCGGATCCGTGAACCACACGCCGCCCTGCGCATCGACCCAGAGGTCGTTCGGGGAGTTCAGGCGCTTGCCCGCGAAGCCGGCGCTGAGCACGGCCGTGGTGCCGTCGGCCAGGATGCGGGTCACGCGGCGGCGCGCCCCTTCGCACACGTAGAGCGCATCGGCGGTCGCGAACAGCCCGTTGGCGCCGCCGGAGTCCGCGCGCCAGAGCGTGATCCCGGTCGCCGGCGACCACTGCCAGATCTTGTGCGTGCGCAGATCGGAAAAGCGCAGCGAACCGTCGGCGAGCACGGTCGGGCCCTCGGTGAAGCCGAAGCCCTCGCCGAGCCGCTCGAGCTGCGCCGCGTCGTCCACGAGCGGGGCCTCGGCGCAGGCAGCGAGGCCCAGCAGGAGCGGGATCTGGCGCAGCGTGGCGGACGCGTGCATAACGGCCGTCTTCTTAGCTCCCCGGCCGGTCCCGGTCGCGCCCCTTGTCCACTCGCCTGAGCTCCTTCCTGCCCTGGCTCGCGCTGGCGGCGGCCGCCCGTTGGCTCGCGGCGCTGCGTACGGACGTGCCTGGACGCGATGGCGCGAGCTATCTGTGGATGGCCGAGCAGGCGGCTGCCGGGCAGGTCGAAGCCCTGTTCGCGACCGTGTTCCACCCGCTCTATCCGGCGCTGGTCGCGCTGCTGCTCGGGTGCGTGCCCGGTCTGGATCCGGTGCTCGCCGGCCAGTGGGTCTCCTGCGGGGCGGGTGCGCTCGCGATCCTGCCGCTCGGGCTGCTCGCGCACCGCCTGCTCGGCCCGGCCGCAGCCCAGGTCGGGATGCTCTGCTACGCGCTCGGCCTGTGGTTCTGCCGGCATCCGGCCGAGTGCATGTCGGAGGGACTGTTCTTCCTGCTCGTGCCGTGGGCGGTGCTCGCGCTGCACTGCGGCAGGGTGCGCAGTGCCGGCGTGCTCGGCGCGCTCGCCTATACGGCGCGGCCGGAAGGCGGCGCGCTCTGGCTCTGCCTGCTGCCCTGGCTGCTGCGGCGGGGCAGGTACCGCCAGGCGCTCGAGTTCACGCTTGCCTACGCGCTGGTCGCCCTGTGCCTGCCGCTCGGCTACTGGCACTTCGGGAGCGGCTTCACGTTGACCCCGAAGGCCGGATTCACCTGGGCCGACGGGGCCGGAGGCGCCACGGCGGGGGTGCTCGTGCACTATCTCACGAACCTCGGCCGGCTCGTCGGCGTCCTGTTCGAAGCGCTCGGCCCGTTGACCGTGCCCTGCATCGCGCTCGGGGTCTGCCGCCGGCGCGAATGGCTGTTGCTCGCGCCCTTCGCGTTGTTCTTCGGCCTGATCCCGCTGCTGCGCAGCCACGAGCGCTTCCTGCTCGGCTACGGCCTGCTGCTGCTGCCCTGCGCCGGTCTGGGTCTGGCCTGGCTCGCGGCCAGGGTGCCGCTGCGGCCGCGCACCGTCGGCGTCCTGCTGCTGCTGCTCGTCGCCCGGGATCTGGTCCTGCTGCCGGAGGCCTGGCAGCGCGAGCGCCTGGTCGAGAAGCACCTCGGCTTGCACTTGCGCCGCGAGCTGCGTCCCGGCGAACGCGTCGCGACCGAGATGCCGCGCCTCGAGTACTTCGCCGGCCAGCAGCCGGGTCCGCCGCGGGCCGTGCGGGCCGACGAGGTGCTGGCGGCTTGCACGGACCCCGCGACGCGCTACGTCGTGTTCGTCGCACCCCGCACGCCGATCGACCCTGCCGAACTCGCGCGCCGGGGCTTCACCCCGGCCGTGATCGAGGGCGATCTCGGACTGGAACTCAGTGCCCGCAACATCCGCATCTTCGAGAGGAAACGATGACTGCCTACGACCCGAGCAACGTGTTCGCACGCATCCTGCGCCAGGAGATCCCGGCCAAGGTCGTGCACGAGGACGCCCGCTGCCTCGCGTTCCGCGACCTCACGCCGCAGGCGCCGGTGCACGTGCTGGTGATCCCGAGACAGGCACTGGTGAGTGTGGCGGAGGCCGGGGAGACCGATGAGGGGTTGCTCGGGCACCTGCTGTTGGTCGCGGCGAAGGTGGCCCGGGCCGAGGGGATCGGGGAGAGCGGCTACCGGCTCGTGGTGAACACCGGGAAGGCGGGCGGGCAGTCGGTGTCCCATCTGCATTTGCATTTGCTCGGGGGGAGGCAGATGCAGTGGCCGCCGGGGTGAGGGTTTGACCCCGGCCGTGCTTCCGCTTCCTGTTCTCTCCCCTCCCCCCCTCTCTTCTCTCCCTCCCGCCTTGGGCCTACTCTCCCCTCGCTCCATGGAACATGGCCAGCTCCTTCTCGCCGGTGAGTGGCGACCCTCCCTCTCCGGCAAGACCTATCAGACGATCAACCCAGCCAACGAGGAGATCTCGGCCACGATTGCCGAGGCTGGCGTCGAAGACGCAGACCTCGCGGTGCAGGCAGCCAGGGCCGCCTTTCCGGCGTGGGCGAAGGCGCATCCCGCCGACCGCGCAAAGGTCCTCTGGAGGATGGCCGATCTGCTCGACGAGCGGGCCGATGAGGTCAGCCGGCTCGAGACGTTGAACACGGGCAAGACCTGGTTCGACTCGCGCAAGGTCGAGATCCCGATGGCCGCCCAGGTGCTGCGCTACTACGCGGGCCTCGCGACGAAGATCGGCGGCCGCACGGTGCCGACCTGGGACAAGGCCTTCACGCTCACGCTCAAGGATCCGCTCGGCGTCGTGGCGGCGATCGTGCCGTGGAACTTTCCGCTGCTGCTCGCGATGTGGAAGCTCGGCCCGGCGCTCGCCGCCGGCTGCACGCTGGTCATCAAGCCGGCGAGCCTGACGCCGCTCTCCCTGCTCGCGCTCGGCAGGATCGCCTGCGACGCCGGCCTGCCGCCCGGGGTGCTGAACATCCTGACCGGACCCGGTGGCAAGGTCGGCAACGCGATCGCGGGCCATCCGCTGGTGGACAAGGTCGCGTTCACGGGCTCGACCCAGGTCGGGCGCGGCATCGCCAGGCTCTGCGCCGAGTCGTTCAAGCGCGTCAGCCTCGAGCTCGGCGGCAAGTCGCCGAACATCGT
Source organism: uncultured candidatus Brocadiaceae bacterium (assembly GCA_964607495.1). GTDB lineage: Bacteria > Planctomycetota > UBA1135 > UBA1135 > UBA2386 > CAZSKV01. The sequence goes on along the minus strand of CAZSKV010000828.1, from coordinate 1,126 downwards.
GCTCGCCGACGCGGACCTCGACGCCGCCGCGCAGGGGGCCCTGACCGGCATCTTCTACAACAAGGGCGAGGTGTGCGCGGCCGGCTCGCGCCTGATCGTCGAGAAGAGCGTGCACGACGCGTTCCTCGACAAGCTGGTCACCAACGTCGCCAAGTGGAAGGTCGGCGACCCGATGGAGAAGGGCGTGCGCATGGGCCCGGTGATCAGCAAGCAGCAGCTCGACACCGTGCTCGGCTTCGTCGAGAGCGGCAAGCAGGAGGGGGCGAAGCTGGTCGCCGGGGGCCAGCGGCTCACGATCGGCAGCGGCAAGGGCTTCTACGTCGCGCCGACCATCTTCGACCAGGCGACCAACCAGATGCGCATCGCCAAGGAGGAGATCTTCGGACCGGTGCTGACGACGATCTGCGCCGACAACTTCGACGACGCGCTGAAGCTCGCGCACGACACCTGCTACGGGCTCGCGGCGGCCGTGTGGACGCGCGACGTCAGCAAGGCGCTGCGCGCGGCCAAGGCGCTGCGCGCGGGCACGATCTGGGTCAACACCTACAACCTCTACGACCCGGCGCTGCCGTTCGGCGGCTTCGGCGAGAGCGGCATCGGCCGCGAGCTCGGAGTCGAGGCGATCGAAGGCTATCTCGAGACCAAGTCGGTCTGGGTGAATCTCGACCGGTGAACCCGCTCGGCGAACTGCGCCCGGACGTGTTCTTCCTGCCGCTCGCCGTGTCGCAGCAGGAGCGCTTCGCCGGCGTGATGGGGGCGGGCGTCGGCGCCGAGGTGCTCGCCCGGCGCATCCCGGACTTCCTGCGCCAGCTGGTCAACGGCGGCCAGGCGGGTCCGGCGGTCACGCTCGAGCTCTATTCGCCCGCCGACGAGGGCCCGGTGCGCTGGGTCACGCTCGAGGAACCGCCGAGCGGCACCGAGGCCTTCGAGATGCTGGCCGAGGACGAGGATCCGCTCGCCGTCGTGACCGGCACGCTCGAACCCGGGCACGAGGGGCTGGTCGTCACGCTGCTCGTGCACCAGATCGAGGATCTCGAAGAGGAGACCGCGACCCAGGTGCGCGGCATCGTCACGCTCACCGATCCCGTCGCGGGGCTGAAGAAGCTCGCCGCGCGCCTCGCGAAGG
>CAZSKV010000827.1:0-3945 GCA_964607495.1 uncultured candidatus Brocadiaceae bacterium | reverse complement strand
GTCAAGAACGTGATCCAGGGCATGCCCAGGATCGACGTGACCTCGTGGACGCCGCTGGCCGAGCGGGTCTCGACGGCGACGCTCGCCCACCTCTACAAGGGCGAGGAGTACATGAACAGGCGGCAGTGGCAGCAGGCGATCGCCGAGCTCTCGGTCGCTCCCGGCGCCGGGACCCCGAACGAAGTGCAGTCGGCGATCCACCGCAACCTCGGCGTCTGCTACTTGCGGATCGGCGAGGCCGGCACCGCGGTCAGCCATCTGAACAGCGCGAACAGCCTGATGCCGGGCGGAGATCGGGAGTCCGAGCTCTTGGCCCAGGTCGCGCTGACCAGGCCGCAGACGGAACTCGATCGCCAGGTCGACAGCAAGGGCGTCAAGGACACCGAACGCCCGTTCTGGGAGGCGTTCGAGGACGTCCGCCCGGTGCAGCAGAACCAGAGCGCGACGCCGCCGACGAACCGCTGAGGCGGCGGCCGGGCCGCCACTTTTCCGGAGGGAAGGTGGCGGCGCCGGCAGCCAGACCGTGAAATCCGTGCGCAAGGCAGGTGTTGGACCTGCCTTTCTCTGTTTCTGCGCATGGCGAATCCCTGCTCTCCGCCCCTGACCGTGGCGCTGCCCGCACCCCCGCGCGGGCTCTACCACTTCTCGCTCTGGGTCGTGGTCGCGGTGCTGGTCCTGATCAAGGTCGGCGCGCTCGTGACCAGCACGAACTCGGGCCTCGCCTACGTCAGCTGGCCGCTCGCCGACGGACAGGTATGGCCTGCGGACATCAACACCCAGGGGAAGTGGGAGATGGGCCACCGCTACATCGGCATGGTCATCGGCCTGCTGACGATCGCGCTCGCCCTGGCGGTGCGCACCTTCGACCCGCGACCCTGGCTGGCGCGCGTCTGCTACGGGCTGCTGGCCCTGGTCTGCGTGCAGGGCGCGATCGGCGCGCTCGGGGTGTTCCAGGACCTGCCGGTCTGGAACTCGTCGAGCCACGGCGTGCTCGCGCAGGTGATCCTCTGCGGCTTCGCGTTCGTGACCTTCGCCCTGTCCCCAGCCTGGCGCGAGCGCCACCGCGGACGCACGGCCGAGGTCAAGACCGCGCGCAAGCTCGCGGTCTTCGCGCTCGGGCTGGTCTTCGGCCAGGTGCTGGTCGGCGCGTTGGCGCGGCACGCGAAGACCGTCGAGGGTGGGTGGAGCCTGGTCTGGCTGCACGTGTCGCTGGCGCTCTTCGTGTCGTTCGCGATCCTCGTGGCTGCGTCGTATGCATCGGGCCGGTTCCGGCACGTGCCCGGGTTGAGCAAGCTCACGCGCGCGGGGCTCGGCGTCCTGCTCGCGCAGATTGCGCTCGGGTTCGCGACGCTTGCGGTGCGCGGTGGCGGCAAGTGGACCGCGGCCCCCGAGGATCTGGGGCGCGCCCTCGTGATCTCGGGACATGTCGTGTGTGGATCGTTGCTCGCCCTGGGTTCGACGCTGCTCGTGGCGCGGGTCTGGCGCAATCTCGTGCCCGAGAACGGGAGCTCGTGAGCGACTCCCTGGCGAAGGTCCGGGCGCTGCTCGAGCTCGGCAAGCTGCGCCTCGCGTCGCTGGCGATCTTCGCGGTGGTCGCCGGACTGTACCTGGCGGCGTGGCGGCCGCTGCCGTTCGGCCTCGTGCTGGCGACGACCGTCGGCACGCTGCTGGTCGCCGCGGGCGGCAACGCGTTGAACATGTACTTCGAACGCGAGCCGGACGCGCGCATGCGCCGCACGCAGGGCCGGCCGTTGCCGACCGGGCGGTTGACGCCGCGCACCGTGATGCTGTTCGGCGTGCTGCTCGCCGTCACCGGTTCGGGGCTTCTCTGGTGGTGGACCAATGCCCTGGCGACCGCGCTGTGTGCGGCGATCTTCGTGACCTACGTCTGGGTCTACACGCCGCTCAAGCGCATCACGCCGTTCAATACGCTCGTCGGCGCGATCCCTGGTGCCCTGCCGCCGGTCGTCGGCTATGCGGCCGAGACCGGACAGCTGGATCAGAAGGCGGTCGTGTTGTTCCTGATCCTGTTCTTCTGGCAGATCCCGCACTTCCTCGCGATCGCCTGGCGGCACCGCGAGGACTACGCGCGCGGCGGCATGAAGATGCTCCCCTCGGTCGACCCCGACGGCCGGCTGACCGCCGTGCAGATGCTCGTCTACACGCTCGCGCTGATCCTCGCGACGCTCTACGCGTGGCAAGTCGGGCTCGCGCGCGAGCTCTACCTGCTGAGCGCGACGTTCCTCGGCTTGCTGTTGCTGGTGCCGGTCGTGCTGGCCGCCTGGGTGCGCAAGGACCACACGATGCGGATGGTGTTCCGCGCGACCATCGTCTACCTGCCTCTGCTGCTCGGCGTGATGGTCCTCGACCGTGCGCGCCCCTGAACCTGCATGCCCTCCGAACTCATCGCCCTCCTGCCGCACGTCAACGCCACGCTGAATTCGACCGCCTTCGTGCTCGTCCTCAGCGGCCTGATCGCCGTGAAACGCGGGCGCGTCGCCCTGCACAAGAAGTGCATGTTGCTCGCCGCCTGCGTGTCACTGGCCTTCCTGGTCTGCTACGTGACCCGCTACGCCGCGACCGGCCACACCGAGTTCCGCGGCAACCCTTCGCTCAAGCCGGTCTACCTCGTGATCCTGGTGTCGCACACGTTCCTTGCCATCGTGCAAGTGCCGCTGATCGTGCTCACGATCCGGGCTGGTCTGACGGATCGGATCGACCGGCACCGGAAGCTGGCCCGCGTCACCGCGCCGATCTGGCTCTACGTGTCGATCACGGGCGTGGTGGTATACGTGTTCCTCTACCACCTCGGACGCTGAGCCATGCTCCAGAGCCTGCACATCAAGGACCTCGCCTTGATCGAGGAAGCCGCCATCGAGTTCGCGGACGGCTTCAACGTGATCTCCGGCGAAACCGGCGGCGGCAAGTCGCTGCTGGTGACCGCTCTCAAGCTGCTGCGCGGCGAGCGCGGCACCGCGACGCTCGTGCGCCACGGCGCGAGCGAACTCCGGGTCGAGGGCGTGTTCGTGCTCGAGCAGGGCGAGCGCAGCCGCCAGGTCGCCGAGTTCCTGCGCGAGCAGTGTGGCGCCGAGGTCGAGGACGACCAGATCATCGTCTCGCGCACGCTCGACGCCGCGGGCCGTTCCAAGGTGCGGATCAACGGCGCCCTCGCGACGCTCCCGGTCCTGCGCGAGCTCGGCGAGCAGCTGCTCGAGATCCACGGCCAGGGCGAGACGCGCTCGTTGATGCGGCCGGAGATCCAGGCCGAGATGATCGACGCGTTCGCCGGCACGACGGGGCTGCGCGAGCAGTACGCGGAGACGCTCGGCGAGGCGCGCCGCTACCGCGTGGCGCTCGACGAAGCGAAGGGCGACGAGCGGCTGCGGCAGCAGCGCCAGGAGCTGCTGACCCGGCAGATCGCGGACATCGAGGCTCTGCGCGTCGAGCCAGGCGAGCTCGAGAAGCTCGAGGCCGAGTGCCTGCTGCTCGGCAACCTGGATCGCACGCGCGAGCTGCTCAACCAGGCGTTGCTCGATCTGCAGGACGGAGAGCCGAGCGTCGCCGATCTGCTCGGTCGTGCCGAACGCGAAGTCCAGGAGGCGGCGGCGCTCGATCCGCGGCTCGGCGAGGCGGCCGAGCAGTTGCACGCCGCGGCGCGGAGTGCGCGCGATGCCTGCCGCGCCGTGTAGTCGGGGCTCGCCCGCCTGGACCTCGATCCCGGCCGCCTGCAGCAGGCTTTGGACCGGGTTGCGGCCCTGCGCGGCGCGCTGCAACGCTTCGGCCCGACCGAGGCCGACCTGCTGCGCCGGCTCGCCGGGATGCGCGAGGAATCCGCCGCGCTGACCGAGGCCTCGGCCGCGCTCGCGAACCTGCAGCGCGACCTGCAGGCGACCCTCGAGCAGGCCGGCAAGCTAGCGCGCCGGCTCGTCCGGGCCCGCAAGAAGG
>CAZSKV010000826.1:0-2591 GCA_964607495.1 uncultured candidatus Brocadiaceae bacterium | reverse complement strand
CGCCGGTGAAGGGCGAGATCTTCGGCCCGGCCCAGTTGATGCACGTCAGCACCTTCGACGTCGAGGTCGCATTCACGAAGCCGGACGTCGACGAGCACGGCATCCTGGTCGACTTCGCGGCCGCGCAGCAGGGTCTGGCCGCGGCGCTCGCGCCGCTGCGCTTCAAGAACCTCGACGACGTCGCCGAGGTGAAGGGCATCAACACCACGACCGAGAACCTCTGCAAGTACCTGCACGACCGGATCCGCAAGAGCCTCGGCAACAAGTTCCGTGGCCTGCTCAAGGTCACGCTGCACGAAGGCCGCGTCGCCTCGGCCAGCTACGAGGCGCAGATCGCCTGATCACTTCCCCTTGCTGCCGTAGGCGCGCAGGAAGCGGAACAGGAAGCGCGACGCCTCGAAGCTCGCGCCCTCGGCCGCCGGCACGAGCCCCGGCTCGAGTCCCTGCCCGAGCAGCGACGCGAGCAACCCCGGCTGGTTGGTCAGCACGTGGATCGGCACGTCGAACACCCGCCCGCTGCGCTCGTGGAACTCGAGCGGCGGTTGGTGGTCGCCGACCACGACCACGAGCGAGGGCCGGCGCAGCTGCAGCGCGAACCCGAACATCGTGCGCAGGCAGTTGCGGATCGTCCCGAGGTAGGCCTCGACCACCTGCGGATGCCCGGCGTAGCTGGTCCAGGAGATGTCCCACTGCGCTGCGGGCGGGCCGGTGAAGGCGTCGGGTGCGAGCACGCGGCTCCAGTCGTCGTAGTACGGCGGCACCATGCTGAAGGGCGCATGGCTGGTCACGCCGACGAACTCGACGAAGAGCGGCTTCTCGCGCTTGCCGACCACGTCGGCGAGCAGCTGCGCGAGCGCGTATTGGTCCGGCATCACGCCCCAGTGGTAGGGCCGGCCCTGGTAGCGGAACGCCTGGAAGAACATGTCCTCGACGAACCCTAGGGACTTCGCCTCGGGCCACTCGCGCGGCATCGCCGGCTGCACGTCGAGCGTGTGGTAGCCGGCATCGCGCGCGATGGCCGCGAGCGTGCGCACCGAAGAAGCGAGCAGCGCGTCGAAGATGCGCCGGTCCTCGACGTCGATCCCGGAGAGCAGCTCGGCGTGCGCGAGGCTCGATCCCCCGCCGCGCACGGAGGGCGCGATCCAGCCCGCGGCGCTCTCCCAGCCGGCGGCCTGCAGCGCGCGTTCGTGCTCGTGCAACCAGGCGACGTGCGTGGCCCGCGCCTGGTTGCCGAGGATGCCGCGGCCGTAGGACTCGACGATCAGGAAATAGAGATCGACGCCGCGCAGGGCGCCGAGATCCTGCGGCGTCTGCGCGAGCTCGTCGGCCGCGGCCCGCACGCGCTCGCCGACGACCGCGTCCCCGTGCCAGCGCCGCGTGCGCAAGGTGGCGACCAGATCGTCGCTCGCGGCCTGCGCCATGCACGGCCGCAGCAGGGTCACCTTGCCCCCCGTGATCTCGCGCGTGCACCACGCTGCCACCAGCAGCAGCTGCGCGCCCGCGAGACACGCGCCAGCGAAACGCGGTCGCCGCGCCGCGACGCCGACGAGCCGCCACGCCCAGGTCAGGCCAAGGAGCAGCAGCATCGTGCCGAGCACGGCTGCGGCATGCAGCGCGAACTGCACGCCCGGCGGATGGCGGTGCGTGAGCAGGTGCACGAGCCCGGGCACCTCGAGCAGGTCGATCCACGGCTCGAAGGCCTTGCCGTAGAACACCGGCATCAACGTCTCGCCGACCCGGTAGAGCAGCACCACGAGCGTGGCCAGCGCCGCGACGAGCGCCGGCGGCAGCAGGCGCGCGCTGCACTGCGCGAGCAGGCAGATGCCGGTCAGCAGCAGCGCGAAGTCGACGCTGCCACGGCACCAGTCGGCGAACCCCGCGGCCGGCTCCCAGGGCAACGGCACGGCCGTCGCGAGGTGCAGCAGGACCAGCACCAGCAGCAGGCGCAGGCGGGCCGTCATTGCCCGGACTCCATGGCTGCGAAGCCGCCGTCGTGCCAGCGGAACCTGCCGCGCAGCGGATAGAGCGCGCGGCGCCGCAGGTCGAACGCGAGCGCCGACACGACCTCGCCCAGAACGAAGGGCTCGGCATCGCGGAACGAAGCGCTCCAGGCAAGGACGGGATCGGCCGCCATCCAGTTCGGGGCGGCGATCCTGCACAGCACCGGGGCCGCGTCGCCGCGCTGGCGCATCACGAGCACGAGATCCCCGCCGGCTGCATCGCGCCGGAACGTGCCGGAGACGCCGGCCGGATCCGCCGCGACCAGGTCCCCCACCGGCGCCTGCGTGGCGAGCCGCGGCAACCCGGCGAGCGTGCGGTCGGCGAGCGGTCGCGCGCGGCGCAGGCAGCCGGCCGCGCGCAGTGCCTGCCGATCCCCTGCGGCATCGACCGGAACCGGCGGCAGCCCCGGCAGCACGTCGCGGCCGAGCTCGGCGAAGACGAGCAGCGCCTCGCCCTGCCGCAGGAGGCCAACCTCGGTCCGGCCCCAGCGCAGGCCGCGCTGCCAGTCCTGCGCCGCGAGCACGACGAGCAGCGCGGCGGCTGCCGGTGCGGCGCGGCGCGCGACGTGCGGCGCGGCGGCCGCCGCGGCG
>CAZSKV010000825.1:0-5266 GCA_964607495.1 uncultured candidatus Brocadiaceae bacterium | reverse complement strand
CGATCAGATCAAGCGCATGATCGCCAACGACGTCATCGAGGTCTCGCCGCTCGCCTTCATGCGCGGCCGCACGCTCAACAGCGCCGCCATCATCCTCGACGAAGCCCAGAACACGACCGTGCCGCAGATGCTGATGTTCCTCTCGCGGCTCGGAGAGGGCTCGAAGATGGTCGTGACCGGGGACCCGACCCAGGTGGATCTGCCGCCGAACGTGACCTCGGGACTGGCCGATGCCGTACAGCGGCTCGAGCCGATCGAAGGGGTGCACATCGTCCGGTTGAGCACCGACGACATCGTCCGGCACCGCGTCGTGCAGCGGATCCTCGACGCCTATGGCAAGGGCTAGGAGTCCGCGCATCCGCACGCGGCGGGAGCCGGATCTTGCCCTGCTCGACCGCTGGCGGCCGCGGACCGACCGCAGCTTCGTCGTCCGGGTGGTGGCCGCAACCCTCGCGCGAGTGCGCCGGTGCCTGCCGGTCTCGATCCTGCTGTGTGGCGAAGCCGAGATCGCGGCGCTGCACGGCCGCCACCTCGGGGATCCCTCGCCGACAGACGTGCTCGCGTTCGAGCTCGACGGTGGCGTCGAGCTCGCCGTCAGCGTCGAGCGCGCGCGACGCGAGGCACGTCGACGTGGCACGACGATCCGTGCCGAACTCGCGCTCTACATCGTGCACGGCATCCTGCACGCCTGCGGCTTCGACGACACGACGCGGCGCGCGCGCACGCGCATGCGCGCAGCCGAGGCGACGATCATGCGCGGCCTCGCGCTCGCGTACGCACCGGTCGACGAGTGACGAGACGCAGATGCGTGCTTGTGTGCGCGCGCGCGCTCGATAGACTCTCGGCTCGTGATTCGTCAGCGAGTCGCGGAGCGCGATGCAGAGCCTGAACCGGATGATCCCGGGCCCGGTGAATGCGCCGCAGTTCCGTTCCCGGATGCGCAGCTTCCCGATGATCAGCTTGCGGTGGACGAACCCCAGGTCGACCAGCTGCTGCGCCGCTATCGCCAGGAACCAGCGGTCGACGTGCGCGACCAACTGCTCGCGCGCTACCACGGCCTCGTCGAAGGGATTGCGCGCGGCCTGGCTGCCCGCCTGCCGCGCAGCGTCGACGTCCAGGACCTGGTGCACGCCGGCGTCTGGGGCCTGATCCAGGCGATCGACCACTTCGAGCCCGAGCGCGGCACGAGCTTCGTGTCGTTCATGCGCCTGCGGGTCCGCGGCGCGATGGTCGACGAACTGCGCCACCTCGACTACCTGCCGCGACTGATGCGCATCCGGCTGCGCGAGCGCGAGGATGCGCGCGTGCGGTTGCGCAGCGGCCTGCAGCGTGAGCCATCGGATGCCGAACTGGCGACCGAACTCGGCGTCAGCGAAACGGTGCTGCGCAGCCGCTATGCCGCCGTGGAGCCGATCAGGCGCTGCATCCCCCAGAACCAGGCCGCCGACTGCGAGGAGCCGCAGGACACCGACCTGCTCGAGAAGCTCGCCGACGAGGCATGCGAAGCCCCGATCGAGGCGATCTACCGCCGGGAGTTGTTGGACCTGATCGCGCAGAGCCTCGAGCCGCTCGAATGGGAGGTCCTGCGGATGCACTACCTCGAAGGCATGACCGGGAGGGACGTCGCCAAGAAGCTGCGGCTCTCGGCGTCACGGATCTGCCAGATCCATGGCCGCGTGCTCTCGCGCCTCAAGGCCAAGCTCTCGGCGCAGAATTGAGCCAGTCGCCATGAGCCACGCCGAGCCGGGCCAGCCCGAGGTCGTCCGTGGCGCAGCCGAATCCTTCCGTTGGCGCGGTGGCGAGATCTTCTGCGAGGACGTGCCGCTCGCCGCGCTCGCCGCGCGCCATGGCACTCCGCTCTACGTCTACTCGCAGGCCGCGATCGAGGCGCGCTTCGCACTGCTGCGGAGCGCCTTCGGCCCCGGGGCCCGGATCTGCTACGCCGTCAAGAGCAACAGCAACCTGGCGCTGCTCGCGCTGCTCGGCCGGCTCGGCGCCGGCTTCGATCTCGTCTCGGGCGGTGAACTCCGGCGCGTGCAGGCGGCCGGGCTCGCGCCTGCCGCGTGCGTCTTCGCCGGTGTCGCCAAGGACGAGTGGGAGATCGACGCCGCGTTGGCGGCCGGGATCGGTTTCTTCAACCTCGAATCGGCCCACGAGATCCCGCTCCTCGACGCCGCCGGCGACCGTCTGGGCAAGGATGTCGAGGTCGCGATCCGGATCAACCCGGACGTCGACGCGGGTACGCATGCCTACATCAGCACCGGCAAGCGCGAGAACAAGTTCGGGCTCTCGTTTCCGGCGGCCCACGCGGCGATCGCGGCGATCCGCGCTTCGCGGCGCGTGCGCCTCGTCGGCTATCACGTGCACCTCGGCTCGCAGCTGCGCGTGATCGACCCGTATCTCGCCGCCTTCGCGAAGGTCGCCGAGTTCATGGCGGAGTCGCCAGCACACCGCGATGGGGTCCGCCACTACGACCTCGGCGGCGGCTTCGGCATCTCATACGGCGACGGCAAGCCCGGACTCGACGTACGGGCGCTCGCGGCGGCGTTGCTGCCGCGGCTCCGTGCGCTCGGCCTCGATCCCGTGCTCGAGCCGGGCCGCTTCCTCGTGGCCGAGGCCGGAGCCCTGGTGGTGAGGGTGCTCGGCGACAAGCACTCGGGCACGCGCGAGTTCGTGCTCGTCGATGGGGCGATGAACGACCTGCTGCGCCCGGCGCTCTACCAGGCGGTCCACCCGATCGTGCCCGTACGCCCGCGTCCCGGCCCGTCGGCGCCGGTCGACGTCGTGGGACCCGTCTGCGAGAGCGGGGACTTCCTCGGCAAGGACGTCCCGTTGCCGCGGCCGCAGCGTGGTGACCTGCTGGCGGTCCTGGCTGCGGGTGCGTACGGTGCCACCATGGCCTCGAACTACAACACCCGCCGCCGGCCCGCCGAAGTGCTCGTCTCGGGCCAAAACGCCCGGCTCGTGCGCCGGCGCGAGCGCTTCGAGGAACTCTGGGCGCAGGAACTGGACCCGGAGGGCAATTCGTGAGGCGCCGCCGCCTGTGCTGGCTGGTGCTGCTCTGCGCCTGCGGTGGGTGCCAGTGGTTCCAGAACGAGTTCACCTTCCTCGACCGCGCGGCCCCGCCCGAGCCGGTGCCCCAGGTCGTGCAGGCCCAGTGAACGACGCTCTGCGGGCGCTGGCCGCGGCCGCGCCCGGCAGTGGCGAACTCTCTGGGCCGGCGGTCGGCGTCGGCCGCGCCGAGCACCCGGTCTGTGGCGACGTGGTCGTCGTTTCGCTGCGTCGCACGGGCGATACGGTCGACGCGTATGCATGGCGTGCGAGTGGCTGCCCAGCGACCTTCGCGGTCGCAGCGGCAGCGCATGGGGTGCTCGGCGGCTGCGCCCTCGCGACGGTCCCGGACGCGCTGCGCCGGCGCCTGCAGGCGCTCGGCGGCCTCGCGAGCCACGAGCACCACGCCGAGCGCATCTGGCTGCAGGCGTTCGCCGCAGCCTGCAACCAGGCCAACGGGCTCGCATGAGCAAGCACCGCTTCGCCGACTTCCTCGCGCTCTTCCGCGCGAGTTCGAAGGAGCCCGAGCGTGCCCGGCTCGCGGCGATCCTCGAACTCAATCGCAGTCTCGCCGCGGCCGAGGACCGGGGCACGCTCTTCACGTTGCTGCTCGATGCCGCCGTGCGCCTCTTCGGCGCCGAACGCGGGTTCCTGATCCTGGCTGGTGACAAGCCCGAGGCCTGGTCCGTGGCAGCCGCACGCAGTCACGATCAGGAGTCGATCAAGCACCCGGACAAGAAGCTCAGCCAGACCGTCGTGCGCCGCTGCCTCGAAGAGGGCGCGGGCGTGTTCTCTGCGGATGCGCAAGAGGGTGAGTTCGGCCCTGCCCAGTCGATCGCGGACATGCGCTTGCGCTCGGTGCTCAGCATGCCACTCGTGCGTGGTGAGAAGGTGCTGGGCTGCATCTACCTCGACCACCGTTTCCAGAGCGGAGCCTTCAAGGCCGAGGATCTGCCGTGGCTGCAGGCCTTTGCCGACCAGGCGGCGATCGCGGTGCACTTGCACGCTCTGCTCGAGGCGAACCGCGAGTTCGCTCGCCGTCTCGAGCTGCGCAACCAGGACCTCGAACAGGAGCTCGCGATCCAGCAGCGAGAACTGGTCGAGCTGCGTTCCGGGCTCGCTCGCGAACAGCTCACGCACGCCTTCCCCGAATTCCTCGGCGAGTCCCCAGCGTTGCTGCGCGCCCTGCACCTGCTCGACCGGCTCGTCCCGGGCGACTTCCCGGTCCTCCTCGTGGGCGAGAGCGGGACCGGCAAGGAGCTCGCTGCGCGGGCGCTGTGGGGCTGCGGCGTGCGCAAGTGCGGGCCCTTCGTGCCGGTGAACGTCGCGGCGATCGCCGAAGGCCTGCTGGAGAGCGAGCTCTTCGGGCACGAGAAGGGCGCCTACACCGGAGCCGATCGGGCCCGGCAGGGCCTGTTGCGCGAAGCCCACGGCGGCGTGCTCTTCCTCGACGAGGTCACCGAGATGCCCCTCGACGTGCAGGTCAAGCTGCTGCGCTTCCTCGAGGACAAGCAGGTCCGCCCCCTCGGGGCAGCCAGGAGCGAGAGGGTCGACGTCCGGATCGTTGCCGCGACCAACCGGCCGCCCCTCGATGCCGTCGCCGCCGGGCTCTTCCGCCAGGACCTCTACTATCGGCTGGCCGTCGTCACGGTCGAGCTCCCACCGCTGCGCGAGCGCCGATCCGACTTGCCGCTGCTGGTCGCGCACTTCCTCGGCGAAGCTGCCGCCGCCCGCGGCGCCAGTGTCCCGCGCCGGGCGAGCGCCGAACTCCTGCACCAGATCGCCCGGCGTTCCTGGCCGGGCAACGTCCGCCAACTGCGCAACGAGATGCTGCGCCTGGACGCGCTCGCTGCAGGCGACGAGATCGGTGTCGAGCTCTTGTCTCCGGAAGCAGCGACTCCCGCAGCCCGTGCGCTCGACCTGGCGAGCCTCGAACGCTGGGCGATCGAGCAGGCGTTGTCGCGGGCGGGGGGGAACAAGGCGGAGGCGGCGCGGTTGCTTGGGATCAGCAGGCGGGCGCTCTACAACAAACTCGGACCCTGACGGATACTGGTCCCCTTCGCTGGGCGGGAATCCGGGCGCCCGCGCCAGAAATCCGCTCGCCCGAGGTGATCGTTCGCTGCGCCGTGGCTCCGCAGGGTTGCAGGCCGCATCCGGCCTCCCCCGCAGCCATGCCGTACTTCACCCCGCCACACTGCCCGAATCCCGCCTGCCC
>CAZSKV010000824.1:0-3581 GCA_964607495.1 uncultured candidatus Brocadiaceae bacterium | reverse complement strand
GGCCGCGGCGGCCGCCGGTGCGCGACTGGCCCGAGGCGCCGCGGGTGGTGCCCGAGCCTCCGGTGCGGCGGCCGACGGGTCCCGTGTTCGGGCGGGCGGCCGTGCGCGACTGTGTGTTGTGCAGCGCGCGGCTCCTGAGGTTGCGGTCCGCGGACGCCGCGTCGCGGCCCTGCGGGGCGGAGCGCGACTTCGCGTCGCGGATCGTCTCCTGCGGCAACTCGATGCGGCGGACGATCTGCGCCTTCGCCTGCGGGACGAGCAGCCGCTTCACGCCCGCTTCCGGGCCGGCCGCAGGCGCCCCCGGAGCCGAGGGGACGTGCGGGCCCTTCGTCACGGGCTTCCGCTCGGCCGCCGGGCTTGCCGCGGGCGTGCCTGGCCGTGGCGCCACCGTGGGCTTCGCCGCCGCTGGCCTCGATTCGCCGGGCTCGACGAGGGGGGCCTGTACGCCCGTGGTGCGGGCCGCGGGAGCCTCCGTCGGCTCGCTCGGCGGCGTGCGCAGGATCGGTGCGGGGTGCCGCGGCTTGATCTCCGGCTGGGGCAGCTGCTTCTTCGCGGCCGGCGCCACCGCGGCGACGTCCTCGCCGGGCTGCGCGGCGCCACCCACCGCCTTCTCCGGTGCGGCCGCCTCGGCCGCGACGTGGTCGGCTGCGGGGAGCGGCCTCTTGACCCGGGGGAGCTTGTGCTCCGGCTCGAGTGCCACTGCCTCGGCTGTGCCCGTGGTGCCCTCGTCCTCGTTCTCGGCGTCGCCGCGGTCCTTCCGGGTGGGCTTCGGATGCGCCTCGAGGTCATGCGCCGCGAGCCCGCCTTCCTCCTCCTCCGTGTCGTCCTTGGCAGTGCGGCCCTTGCTGGTCCGCTTGGCATGAGCCGAGGCCGTGGATGCGTCCTCCGCGGCCACATGCTCGGCGTGCTTCTCGGCCGGAGGCTTCTCGCCCGTGTGCCTTTCGGCAATGGACCGCTCGGCGGTGGATTTCTCGGCGGCAGGCCTCTCGGCCGGCGCCTTTTCGGTGGCCGTGCCATCCTCGTCGGGCGTCTTGTCGCCGAGCTTCTTGCGCGGCGCCTCCTTCGTAGGAGCCACGGGCGGCGGCAGGGACTTCTTGCGGGGCAGGCCCTTCCCCTTTCCTACGGACGTGCCTTCGTGCTCTTCGGTGTCCGCAGACGAGATACCCGAGCCGACGGTCGCGGCCGCCGCAGGAGCCTTGGGACGCTGCGTCTCGATGACGGCCGTGGCCAGCATGAGCTCGGCGTCGTCGAGCTGGGTCATGTGGTTCTTGACCCGCTCGAAGCCTGCCCGCTTGAGCAGCTCGACGAGCTCGGGACCCTTCATCCCGTAATCCTTGGCCAGGTCGGAAACGCGTTTCTTGCTCAAGCTTTCTCCAGTGCGGTCCAGTGCGGGGGTCAGAACGTCCTTTCCAGGGGCATCCAGTGCGTGGCGCGGTCGCCGTCAACTCTGTGTTTCGGATTGTTGCTTCGTCTCGGGCGGCGGGGTGGCGGGGGTCTCCACCTCCGGCGCCTGCGCGGACTCGGTCTCGTCGGGCGAGCCCGGCTCGGCGGCCGGCTTCTCGCCAGTCTCGCCTTCGAGGGTCCAGGCCTCGCCGGCGTCCTTGGGCGCGGCCGCGGCAGGGGCTGCGGGCGCAGCGCCGCTGCCGTCCTCCTCGGCGAGCGACTTCTCGAGCTCCGACCGGGTCATGATGTCGATCTCCCAGCCGGTCAGCTTGCTCGCGAGCCGCACGTTCTGGCCCTTGCGGCCGATGGCGAGCGAGAGCTGGTCCTCGGCCACCAGGACCAGGGCCTTCTTGGTCTTGCCGTCGAGCTCGATGTGAGCGATCTCCGCGGGTTTCAGCGCGTTGGTGATCAACGTCTGCGGATCGTCGTTCCAGCGGATGATGTCGATCCGTTCGCCGTTGAGCTCGTCGATGATCGACTTGATGCGCGTGCCACGCACGCCGACGCAGGCGCCGACGCAGTCGACCTTTGCGTCAGCCGAGTGCACCGCGAGCTTGGTCCGGTAGCCGGGCTCGCGCTCGATCCTGCGGATCATGATCGTGCCGTCGGCGATCTCGGGCACCTCGAGCTCGAACAGGGCCCGCACCAGGTCGCGGTGCGCGCGCGAGAGGATGATCTTGACCCGCGGCCCGGAGCGCTTGACCTCGAGCACCATCGCCCGGATGCGGTCGCCGATGTTGTAGTTCTCGCTGCGGACCTTCTCGGCGGCCGGCAGGATGCCTTCCATGTTGCGGCCGAGGTTCACGATCACGGTCGGTCCCTCGAAGCGCTGCACCGTGCCGTTCACGATCTCGCCGATCTTGCGCTCGAACTCGCCATAGAGCACGTCGCGCTCGGCTTCGCGCACCTTCGTGATGATCGCCTGCTTGACCGCCTGGGCCATGATCCGGCCCTGGTCCTCGATCGCGACGTCGTAGTTGCTCAGCCACTGGCCGGAGTCACGATTCAGCTTCAGTTCGAGATCGTCGATCCCGTACTTGCGGGCGAGAGCCTGGGCGACTGCCTGCTCGATCGCGAGAAAGAGGCCCTCCTTGTCGATCTCCTTGTCGCGGGCGATCGAATCGATGTAGCGGACGATATCTGCGGAGGACATACGTGGACGCGGGCGGAGGACGGAGAAGGAGCCCCGACCCGGGCGCGATGTGCACCAAGGCCTCGGCACCAACGCAGTCGCGCCCTCAAACGAAAAGGAGCGGTATGCCCGCTCCAAAGGTGTGAGGTCGCGAATCAGCGCCGGGAATGCTAACCATGGGCCGGACGTGGTCAAGGTTGCGGGAAGGCCGGACGGGCCCGTGGGATAACATCCTGGTGATGGCCGACCGCGCACCAGCGCTGCGCTACCGCAAGTTCCGTGACGAGGATCTGCAGATCCTGTCGCCATGGCTCGTGGCCGCCGGTCTGGGGGTGCCGCCGGGAGTCTCCCGGGAGCAGTGGGGCAGGCGTCTGCGCGAAGATGCGCGGATCGTCTGTCGCGCCGGGACCGGCCGCGACCATCAGGTCGTGGGCTTCTTCCGCCTGGACCTGGCCCCGGACAACACGGCCGAGGTCACGCTGATCGTCGCGCCGGGCCGGCGCCGGCAGGGTTTCGGCCGGGCGCTGCTCGAGGCCTCCCTGGCGGAAGCACGGCGGATCGGACTGCGGCGGCTGATCGCCGTCGTCGACGTCGCGAACCAGGCGGCGTGCACGTTCTTCCAGGATGCCGGCTTCGAACGCTCCGGCCGGCCGATGGAGGGCTATGTGCTCCTGGAACGCATGGTCCACCGCGCCGACCACAAACCACCGATCGAGATCGTGACCTGAGCCGCGGATGAGCGATCCGATCCAGATCCGCACCTATCGCCCGGGGGACGAGACGGGAATCCTCGACTGCTACAACCGGATCTTCCCGACCCCCGACGGCCGGATCCGGCCGCGGACGCTCGCGCACTGGCGCTGGAAGTTCCCCGGCAACCCCACCGGCTTGCTGCACCAGGTGGTCGCCGAGCACGTCGACCTCGGGATCGTCGGTGGCTACGCGGGCATCCCGGTGCGCATCTGGTCCGAGGGTCGCGAGCAGCTCGCGGCGCAAGGCGTCGATC
>CAZSKV010000823.1:0-9822 GCA_964607495.1 uncultured candidatus Brocadiaceae bacterium | reverse complement strand
TTGATGATGTCGTCCTGCCGGGAAACGAAGTAGAGGAACCCCTCGGGGTCCGCGCGGAACAGATCCCGCGTGCGCAAGGTGCGCGTGCCATCGCGGGGATCGACGCGCAACACCGCCGCGGTCGCCGCCGGGTCACCCAGGTAGCCGAGCATCACGTGCGGACCGCGGACCACGAGTTCTCCGACCGTACCCGGCGGGACGCGCCGGCCGTCCGCATCGACGAGTTCGAGCTCCTGCCCGGGCATGCCCTTGCCGACCGAGGTCGGCCGCCGCGCGAGCTCTTCGGGTGGCAGATAGCTGATGCGCAGGCACTCGGTCTGGCCGTACATCGCGAACACCCGGGTGCATGGCAGCTTCTCCTGCACGGCCCTCGCCTGCTCCGCGGAGAGCGCGGCCCCGGCCACCGTGAGGTAGCGCAGTTGTGCGGCGATCGCGGTCGGGAACTCGCGCGGCAGCAGCAGGGCGAGCATCGTCGGCACGACCGCGAATCCGGTCACGCGCTCGTTGGCGAGGCGGTCGAGCAGGACCTGCGGGTAGACGAAGGCCCGCTCGAGCACCAGCGTCGCCCCGACGCTGGTCGCCGTCAGCAACTGCGTCAGGCCGTAGCCGAACGAGAGCGGCAGGGCCCCGAGCAGGACGTCGTCGGCCCGGTTGCCGAGGTAGCTCGTGATCGAGTCCGTCGCCGCCGCGAGGTTGCCGTGGCTGAGCATGACCCCCTTGGGGACGCCGGCGGATCCCGAGGTGTAGATCACGGTCGCGAGTTCGTCCGCGGCGACCTCCACCCGTTCCGGTGCGCTGCCGGCCGCGTCGGCCCAGCCGAGCGTGCCCCCAGCGCCCGGACCGTCGATCGCCACTTCGAGGACCGGGCCGGCTGCGCCTGCCAGCTCGGCGAGACGGCGGGCCCTGGCGACCACGGCGCGCGCGGCACAGTTCCGCAGGATCGCGCCCACCTTGGCGGGCTTGGCCGTGGGGTGCACGACCACGAAGACGGCGCCGGCCCAGGCGGTGCCCACGATCGCGACCGCGGTCTCGAGCGAGTTCTCGTGCTGGATCAGGACGCGGTCGCCGCGCGCGACCCCGATCCGGCGCAGCGCCCCGGCGAATCCGGCAGCCTGCCGCGCGAACTCACGGTAGCCGAGCCCGATGCCGTCACAGCGCAGGGCGACCTTGTCCGGTGCCGTGGCGGCCGCGCGCGCGACGAAGCCGGCGAGGCTCATCCCGCTCGCTTGCGTTGGACGAAGGCCACCAGCTGCTCGATCGAATCGAGGTTGCGCGGGTGCATCTCCTCGTCGCCGACCTGGAAGCCGTACTGCGCCTGCAAGAAGCCGACCAGCTCGAGCACGCCGGTCGAATCGATCACCCCGAGTTCCTGCAGCGATGCCGTGCCCGCCATCGTCGCCGGCCTGCCGAAGAGGAAGGTCCTGGCGATGAAGTCGCGCAGTTCGCGCTCGAGGTCGTGGCGATTCGAGTCAGTCACGCGGATGGTCCTGGACTAGATCGGCAAGGAGCTGGGTCGAAGCCAAGGCACAAACCGCCATCGCATCGCGCGTGCCGGGCGCCTGGCCGGCACGGACCTTGGCGAGCAGGTGCGAAACGGCGGCCGGGTCGAAGATACCGGTCTGCGCGAGCCTTCGCGCCGAGAGCGCATCCTCGAGCCAGGCATGCCGGATCGGCGCGTCGGGCCGGCCGACGAGGCTCGCCAGATCCGGTGCGCGATAGGGCTGCTTCTTGCGGGCCATCACCCGGTCCGGCACGAGCCCGCGCGCGACGCGCTTGAGCAGGTGCTTCTCGTCGAGGCCGTGCAGCAGGCAGCGGAGCGGCAACCCGGCGGCGAACGCGACCACGTTCGGATCGAGGAACGGGAACCGCCCCTCGACCCCGTGCGCCATCGCCGCGCGATCGCCCTGCGCGGACAGGATGAAGCCCGGCAGCAGGAAGCCCATCTCGAGATGCTGCGCGCGGCGGAGCGGGGACCACCCTCCGAACCCGTCCGGCAGCGCGGCACGGAGGTCGGCGAGCGGATCGCACCCGGCGAGGCCGGCGCGCACCTCGGCGCTCAGCAACCCGCGCAGCGACGCCGTCTGCTTGTAGCGCGGCCGATGCGAGAACAGCGGATCCGCCGGGTCCTCGCCGAGCGGCGAGAAGAAGTTCTGCAGATAGGCATCCGAGGTGCGCGCGAGCTGGTCCTGGTAGGGATAGAGCCGGCGCAGCAGCATGGGCCGGCGGCGCGAGCCGGGCTGCCGGAGCCAGAACCAGCGGATCCGGGCCTCGCGGAACAGGTCGTAACCCAGCAGCACTTCGTCGGCGCCTTCGCCGGTCAACACCACCTTGCAGCCCTGCGCGCGCACCTGCGCCGCGAGCAGGCCGAGCGGCACCGGCGACGTGCGCAGCAGCGGCTTCTCGGCGGCGCGGACGTACGCCGGGAACGCGGCGCCGATCTGCTCGGGCGTGACCTGCACCTCGTGGTGGATCGTGCCGAGCCGGGAGGCAACCTCGCGCTGGAATCCGCTCTCGTCGTACTCGGTGTCCGGGAACGCGACCGAGAAGGTCTCGAAGCGCCCACCGTGCACCTCGCGCACGAGCGCCGCGATCAGCGCGGAGTCGAGACCGCCCGAGACGAACGCCCCGACCGGCACGTCGGCGCGCAGGCGCAGGCGCACGGCGTCGCGCAACAAGGCGTGCAGCTGCTCGGCCGCGGGCCGCAGATCCGTGACCGGTTCCGGCGGCGGATACTCCGGTTGCCAGTGCCGTTCGAGGCGCTCCGAGCGCGTGTCGACGACCAGGCTCGTGCCGGGCGGCAGTTCCTGGATGCCACGGAAGGCGGTGCGTGGCGGGATCGTGACCCACAGGCGCAGCACCTGGTCGAGCGCCGTGGGATCGAGCGCGCGCGGGACCGCGGGGTGCGCGAACAGCGCCTTGATCTCCGAGCCGAACACGAACACGCCGTCCTGGCGGCACCAGAAGAGCGGGCGCACGCCGAGGCGGTCACGCGACAAGAAGAGCTGCCGCGCGTGCGCGTCCCAGAGCGCGAACGCCCACTGGCCGTTGAAGCGCTCGACGCAACGCCGGCCCCAGACCGCGTAGGCCTCGAGGATCACTTCGGTGTCGGAGCGGGTCTGGAAGCGGCGTCCGAGGTCGACGAGCTCGGCGCGCAGCTCGACGTGGTTGAAGATCTCGCCGTTGAAGGTCAGCTGCAGCATCCCGTCGGCGCTGGCCATCGGCTGCGCGCCGCCCGCGAGGTCGAGGATCGAGAGGCGCGTGTGCGCGAGGCCCAGGTTGGCCTCGGTGTGACAGCCCTGGCCGTCCGGGCCGCGGTGGGCGAGGGCGGCGTTCATGCGCCGCAGCACCTGCGCCGAGGCGGCGTGGCCTTGTGGTCCGAGGAATCCGGCGATGCCGCACATGGTCGCGATGCGTGTCTTCTACCTCAGCCGCCCATAGAGCTGGTCGCCATCGCCAGAACTCAGATACCACATCTGCGGATCGGCCGCGAAGATCTCGCCTTGCGGCAGCACGAGCGCGAGCTGCCGCTCGCGGGCCGGGCGCGCGACGAAGCCGAGCTCGAGCAGGACCGGGTGCAGCCCGCTCGAGAGGCCGAAGGCATCGACGCCGTCCACGCCCGCCGCCGCGAGCTCGGCGACCGCGGTCGCGAGCAGGGGGCGGGCCACCTCGGGCGCGTCGGGGCGCACGATGCACTCGAGCACCTCGCCATCGCAGCCCAGGTCGGTGCCGTCGGCCAGGCGATGCTCGACGAGACCGTGGACGACGACCCCGAGCAGGCGGCCGCCGGAACCGATCCCGAGCACGCGCACGCGCCGGGCCGGGCCGTCGACGTAGCGCCAGTTCATGTACTCGAGGTCCTTGTCGAGGCTGCAGGGCCGTGTCGCCGCTGCCGCGGCCCAGAGCTCTGCGTAGCGCGCGTCGAAGCGGGTCAGGACCTCGAGGCCGGGACTCGCGCCGGGCCGCGGTGCCGGCCGCAACGGCAACCGGTCGGCAGGCGGGTGGACGTGGGCGAGCAGGGCGGCGAGCCGCGGGTGCGCGAGGCCACGCAGGCCCCGGGGCAGGCGCCGCACGAGCGCCCGCCGGACCCGCCCGGAGTCGGCGAGCGCGTACGTGAACCGGCAGCACGACAACGGCAAGGCGCGCACTCCCAGGGTCTCGAGCAGGCGTTCGAGTCCGAGGTTGTAACCCGAGTGGAGCACCGGGGCCTCCGCCACGAGGTTCCGGAACAGACGCACGGCAGCGATCCGGTGCTGGTCGTCGGCCACGAAGTCCGAACCGCAGAGCACGATCCGCCGCTGCCCGCCCAGGCGCATCGGCAGTGGGAACGCGGCCTGGTGTCCGACCACGCGCGACCCGACCGTTGCGACCTGGCACCTGGCAGGCCGTTCGCGCAGCCAGGGATTCTGCTCGAACTGCCAGGCGAAGCGCGCGGCGAAGCGCTGCGCGGCATGGCTGCCGAAGTAGCGCACGTAGAGCTCGTGCACGCCCGGCGCATGCTCGGGGCCACGGGCACCGAGACGGAGATCGGCAGCCGGCTCCGCGGTCACGATCAGACCTTCCGCACGCCGAGAGCCACAGGCTCCCCTTCGACCTTGCCGTCCTGGCGGAAGGCCGTCGCGGCCGGCGGCGCAAAGGCGACCGCCGTGGCCAGGGTCTGGTCCTGCAGATAGCGCTGGTGCTTGTGCACGGCCGCGCGCACGCCGGCGGGCAGCTCGAGGGTCAGCTCGATGCGGTCGCTGACGTGCAGCCCCGCATCCTTGCGCGCCTGCTGCACGAGGCGGACCACGTCGCGCGCGATCCCCTCGTCCCGCAAGTCTTGCGTCACGACCACGTCGAGCGCGAGGGCCAGGTCGTTGCTGGGCAGCGTCTGGCAGGCGACGCCTTCGCGTGGCTTGAGCTTGAGTTCGAACTCGCCCGGTTGCAGCACCTGCCCCGCGAGGGCCACCGTGCCGCCCGGCTGCGCCTGCCACTGGCCCTGCTTGCTCGCCGTCATCACCGATTTCATCGCCTCGCCGAGACGCGGGCCTGCCGCGCGGGCGTTGACCTGCAGCACGAAGGTGCCGAACGCGGTCAGGTCCTGCTCGAGCCGGACTGCCTTGACGTTCAGCTCGTCCTGGATCAGCTCGACGAAGGGAGCGAGCTGCTCGACCCCGCGGCCGGCGAGCGTCGCAGAGGCCAGGGGCAGGCGGATGCGCAGGTCGTGCGCCTCGCGCACCGAGAGCCCCACCGAGCACGCGGCCCGCACGGTGTCCATCGCCGCTACCAGCTCGGGATCCGCGGGCAGCTCCTCGCCCTTCGGCCACGCCGCGAGGTGCACGCTCCCGGCGCCAGTGAGGCCGCGGTGGACCTCCTCGGCGAGCATCGGCAGCAGCGGGGCCACGACCCGCGTCAGCGTCGTGAGCACCGTGTAGAGCGTGTCGTAGGCGTCGCGCTTGTCGGCATCGACCTCGCTCTTCCAGAAGCGCGCGCGGCTGCGGCGGATCCACCAGTTGTTCAGCGCCTCGAGGAACAACGAGACCTGCTGGCAGGCGCCGGGGATGTCGTAGGCGTCCATCGCCTGGGTGACCGACTCGACCAGCGCGCGGGTCTTCGCGAGCACATAGCGATCGAGCGCCTGCCGCTGGTCGGTGCGCACGCGCGCCGTGACCTCGTCCGCGTTCGCGTAGAGCGTGAAGAAGTAGTAGGCGTTCCAGAGCGGGTTCAGGACCAGGCGCACCACTTCCTGGATGGCCTTGCCCTCGCGGTCGATCTGCAGATCCGCCCCGCGCAGGATCGGCGACGAGACCAGGAACCACCGCAGCGCGTCGGCTCCGATCGTGTTGCACACCTCCTCGGGGTTCGGGTAGTTGCGCAGCTTCTTGCTCAGCTTGTTGCCGCTCTCGTCGAGCACGACGCCGTGGCAGATGCAGTTCGCGAACGGCGGCCGATCGAAGAGCGCCGTCGCGAGCACCATCATCGTGTAGAACCAGCCGCGGGTCTGGGCGATGTACTCGACGATGAAGTCGGCCGGGAAGTGGCTCTCGAACCACTGCTTGTTCTCGAACGGGTAGTGCACCTGCGCGAACGGCATCGACCCCGACTCGAACCAGCAGTCGAGGACCTCCTCGACGCGCCGCATCGTGCTCTTGCCCGTGGGATCGTCCGGGTTCTTGCGCACCAGAGCGTCGACGAACGGACGGTGCAGGTCGGTGACCTTCACCCCGAAGTCGCGCTCGAGCTCCGCGATCGAGCCGTAGACGTCGATCCGCGGATAGCGGGGATCGTCGCTCTTCCAGATCGGGATCGGCGCGCCCCAGAAACGGTTGCGCGAGATCGACCAGTCGCGCGCGTTGGCGAGCCAGTTGCCGAACGAACCGTCGCGGATGTGCTCCGGGATCCAGTGGATCCGCTGGTTCAGCTCGACCATCCGGTCCTTGAAGGCGCTGACCTGCACGTACCACGACGAGATCGCGCGGTGGATCAGCGGCGTGTCGGTGCGCCAGCAGTGCGGGTAGTTGTGCGTGTAGGTCTCGTGCCGCAGCAGCACGCCGCGCTGCTTGAGTTCGTGGATGATCGGCTTGTTGGCCTCGAACACGTTCTGGCCGGCATAGGGCGCGACCTCCGCCGTGAACCTGCCGCTCTGGTCGACCGGGCAGACGAGCTCGATGCCATTCTGCTCGCAGAGCTTCTGGTCGTCCTCGCCGAAGCCCGGGGCCATGTGCACGAGGCCGGTCCCTTCCTGCGTGTCGACGAAGTCCCCGAGCAGCACGCGGAAGGCGTGCGGCTGCCGCGCGAAGAACGGGAACAGCGGCTCGTAGGTCCGCCCGGCGAGGTCGCTGCCGCGCATCGTGCCGACCCGCGTGGCCTGGCCGAGCTCCTTCTCGTACTTGGCGAGCGCCGCCGCCCCGAGCACGTAGACGGAGCCGCCGTGCTCGACCAGCGCGTACTCGATGTCCTTGCCGGCGGCGACCGCGAGGTTCGCGGGCAGCGTCCACGGCGTCGTCGTCCACACCAGCAGACGCAGCGGTCCCGGGTCGCCCGGCCGCGGGTGCAGGGTCAACGCGACCGTGATCGCCGGGTCCTGCCGTGGCCGGTAGGCGTTGTCGAGCCGGATCTCGAAGTTGGAGAGCGGGGTCTCACAGGCCCACGAGTAGGGCATGACCCGGAAGCCCTCGTAGACCAGGCCCTTGCGCCACAGCTCGGAGAACGCCCACATCACGCTCTCCATGTAGGAGAGGTCCATCGTCTTGTAGTCGCGCTCGAAGTCGACCCAGCGCGCCTGCCGGGTCACATAGCTCTGCCACTCCTTGGTGTAGCGCAGCACGCTCTGACGGCAGTGGGCGTTGAACTTGTCGATCCCGAGCGCCGTGATCGCCTGGCGGCCGGAGATCCCGAGCTGTTTCTCGGCCTCCATCTCGGCCGGCAGGCCGTGGCAGTCCCAGCCGAAGCGGCGCTCGACCCGCTTGCCGCGCATCGTCTGGTAGCGCGGCACGATGTCCTTCACGTATCCCGTCAGCAGGTGCCCGTAGTGCGGCAGGCCGTTCGCGAACGGCGGCCCGTCGTAGAACACGAACTCGTTGGTCTGCGGCCGCTCGTCGATCGAACGCTGGAAGGTCCGCTCACGCTCCCAGGTCGCGAGCACACGCTGCTCGAGCTCCGGGTAGTTCGGCTGCTGCGGGACGTCGGGGTAGGGCTTGCGCATCGTGCGCGAAGGAGTGTTGCGCGCTGGTCCACGCGGCGCAACCTCGCGTCCTGCCGTGGGGCGCGATCCGCTACGGCGCCCCGCGGCTCCCGGCCCGCCCGATCGCGGCTGCCCCGAACCTCGCGCGCACGCGGTCGATCGCCGCCAACACCGCCTCGCTCTTGGCCAGCGCCGGCGCGAACAGCCCACCCTGCCGCGGGGCATTGGCGGCCACGAGCTCGCTGACGCCGACGCCGAGCAGGCGCACCGGCAGCATCTGCGGCCGCGCGAGCCGCAACAACTCCATCGCGGCCCGATGGATCGTCAACTCGTCGTGGGTCGCGGCCGCGAGCCGGCGCTGGCGGGTCGTGGTCGTGAAGTCCGGGTCGCGGACCTTCAAGTGCACGACCCGGCCGCAGAGCTGCTGGGCGCGCAGTCTGCTGCCGACCTGCTCCGCGAGGCCGAGCAGCACACGGTCGCACTCGCCGCGCTCCTGCAGATCCGTGCCGAAGGTCGCTTCGTGCGAGATCGACTGCGGCGGCCGCGAACACTCGACCGGCCGCGCGTCCTCTCCGCGCGCGAGCGCGGCAAAGTGCCGCCCGGCGCTGGCGCCGCACAGGCGCACGATCTCTCGCGCACCGAGGCGCTGCAGGTCGCCGAGGGTCTGCAGGCCCAGGCGTTGCAGCGCGGCCTCGGTGACCTTGCCGGCGCCCCAGAGGCAGCGCACCGGCAGCGGCGCGAGGAACTCGCGCTCGGTCCCGGGCGCGACCACGACCAGCCCGCGCGGCTTGCGCAGGTCGGACGCGACCTTGGCCACGAACTTGTTGCTGGCGACGCCGATCGAGACCGTCAGGCCCAGCTCGGTCTGGATCCGGTCCTGGATCGCGTGCGCGATCGCCTGCCCGTCGCCGAACAACGCGCGGCTGCCGGTCACGTCGAGGAAGGCCTCGTCCAGGGACAGCGGTTCGACCAGTGGCGTGAACGCCGCGAACACCGCCATCACCTGCTCGCTGACCGCGGCGTAGTGCGCCATGCGCGGCGTCACGAACACCGCCTGTGGGCAGAGCCGCTGCGCGATCACGCCGGGCATCGCCGAGCGCACGCCGCTGCGCCGCGCCTCGTACGAAGCAGTCGCCACGACCGCGCGCCTGCCGCTGCCGCCGACGACGACCGGCCGCCCACGCAGCTCGGGCCGGTCGCGCTGCTCGATCGCCGCGTAGAACGCGTCCATGTCGGCGTGCAGGATCGTGCGCGGCCCGCTCATGGTTTCTTGGCCAGGCTCTGCAGCTTCCTGACGAAGAGCCCGATCGCGCGGCGGTCCTCGTACGGGACATGCGCGAAGTCAGGCATCACCTCCGATTCGGGGTCCTTCAGGAAGTCCGCGAGCTCGGTCGGACCCTTGTCCCAGTCCTCGAGCGGCGGCGGATCGTCCTCGTGCGCCTGGCCGTAGGTCGTGCCCTGCCACTTCGCGGTGTGGCAGCCCAGGCATTCGAGGCGGCGCAGCAGCAGGTAGCCCTGCCGCTCGGGCCCGGTCAGGCCGAGCGGCGCCGGCAGCACCGGCGGGTTCTTCGGCGCATCGAGCGCACCGACGACGGTCAGGGCCGCCATCGCCAGCAGCACGCAGGCACCGCCACCGACCACGAGCGGCCGTTGGCGCCAGCCGCGCGCCGGCGACCGGTCGAGGAAGGGAAGCAGCGCGAGCAGGACCAGCAGCCCGTTCGGCAGCCAGAACGCGCCGATCGGCTCGAACGGCCCCTTGAAGTACTTGAGCAGCTGGAAGAGTCCGAGGAAGTACCAGTCCGGGCGCGGCTGATAGGCCGAGTCGGACGGTTCGGCGAGCGCCTCCAGCGGCGCGGGCGCGCGCGCGGCCCAGGCGAAGAGCGCGATCGCGACCAGGGCGCCGACTGCGGCCTCCTTGGCCGTGTGGTGCGGGAAGTACGGTGCGCCCTGCTCGCCCTCGTCGCCGACCGGCCGCCCGAGCCCCGCCACGCCGTGCTTCTGGATCAGCAGCATGTGCAGCGCGAGCAGGCCGAGCAGGCCGAGCGGCAGCAGCACGACGTGGATCACGTAGAAGCGCGTCAGGGTCGGCGGCCCGACCTCGTCGCCGCCGTTCAGGGCCGTGCGCAGGGTCGCGCCCACCACCGGCGCGTGGCCGGCAATCT
>CAZSKV010000822.1:0-1724 GCA_964607495.1 uncultured candidatus Brocadiaceae bacterium | reverse complement strand
GACGCTCGAGCGCGTGCTGCGTTCTGGCCGCTGCCGCGTGGCCGTGCACGCAGAAGACGAGCCGCGGCTCCGCGAACGCTACGCGGCCCTCGGCCCCGATGCGTCCGTGCTGCGCCACCATCTGGTGCGCGACGTCGAGTGCGCACTGCGCGCGACCACGCGCCTGCTGGACCTGGTCGAGCGCACGGGCCGGCGCGTGCACCTGCTGCACGTCAGCACCGCGGAGGAAGTCGAGCTCCTGCGCCGCCGCGGGCTCGGCGACCTGGTGACCGCCGAAGTCACGCCGAACCATCTCTTCCTGACCGCGCCGGCCTGCTACGAACAATTCGGCACCCGCGCGCAGATGAACCCCCCGGTGCGCGAGGTGCGGCATCGCGACGCGCTGCGCGCCGCCCTGCGGGACGGCGTCCTGACCTGCATCGGCAGCGACCACGCCCCACACACCCTGGAGGAGAAGGCCAGGCCCTACCCGCAGAGTCCCTCGGGCATCCCCGGCGTGCAGACGATCCTCGGTCTCCTGCTGACCGCGGTGCGCGATCGCTGGTTGAGCCTGCAGGATCTCGTGCGCGTCACGAGCGCGGCGCCGGCCACGGTCTACGGACTGGCCGGCAAGGGCAGCCTCGAACCGGGCCACGACGGCGACCTCGTGCTCGTCGATCCGCGCGCACGCGGCCCGCTGCCGCTGGCGTGGCTGCACTCGCGCGCTGGCTACAGCCCGTATTGCGGCATCGAACTCGCGGGCTGGCCGGTCGTGACGGTCCTGCGCGGTCAGGTCGTCTACCGCGACCATGCACCCGTGGGAACGCCGATGGGAGCGCCCCTGCAGCGACGCGGCTGAGGGCGGGGCGCGTCGCTCCGGCCCGCCGTTGAAAGCCTTGGCCTGGTCGCTAACCTGCTTCGCCCTTTCGGGTCGACGACCCGTGCACGTGCCGTCCGGCACGGCATCTCCCACCGCAACATGGACGCGAATCTCCCGATCTATCTGGCCGTCTCCGCCGGCGTGCTCGCCGTCGCCTACGGCCTGTTGCTGACCTCCTGGATCCTGAAGCAGAGTGACGGCAACGAGCGGATGCGCGCGATCGCGGCCGCGATCCAGGAGGGCGCCGCGGCCTTCCTCGCGCGGCAGACCAAGGTGGTCGCGATCGTCGCGGTGCTGGTCGCCGTGCTCCTGGTCGTCGTGCTCGACAAGATGACCGCGCTCGGCTTCGTGATCGGCGCGGTGCTCTCCGCGCTCGCGGGCTTCGTCGGCATGAACGTCGCCGTGCGCGCCAACGTGCGCACCGCCGAGGCCGCGCGCGCGGGCATGGGGCCGGCGTTCGGCGTCGCGTTCAAGGGTGGTGCGGTTACCGGGCTGCTGGTCGTGGGTCTCGGCATCCTGGGGGTCGCCGGCCTCTGGTACCTGACCGGCAGCATGAAGGCCCTGATCGGGCTCAGCTTCGGCGGCTCGCTGATCTCGGTGTTCGCGCGCCTCGGCGGCGGCATCTTCACCAAGGCCGCCGACGTCGGCGCCGACCTCGTCGGCAAGGTCGAGGCCGGAATTCCCGAGGATGATCCGCGCAACCCCGCGGTGATTGCCGATAATGTGGGCGATAACGTCGGGGACTGCGCCGGCATGGCCGCCGACCTTTTCGAAACCTATGTCGTCACTGTCGGCGCCACGATGGTGCTGCTCGCGCTGCTGCTCAGGAGTGCGGGGGACCAGCTTCTGCCGCTGATGAGCCTGC
>CAZSKV010000821.1:0-3802 GCA_964607495.1 uncultured candidatus Brocadiaceae bacterium | reverse complement strand
ACCTCGGCCCGGTGGTGAAGAAGGAAGCCAACCGCTGCATCGTCTGCATGCGCTGCGTGCGCTACTGCGACGAGGTGATGGGCGAGGACGCGCTGACCGCGCACCAGCGCGGCGTGTGGACCGAGATCAGCTCGTTCAACCGCCAGCCGCTCGAGTGCGAGCAGTGCGGCAACTGCGTCGAGGTCTGCCCGGTCGGCGCGCTGACCGCGCTGCCCTATCGCTTCAAGGCGCGGCCGTGGGACCTGCGCCAGCACATCACCGTCTGCCCGTACTGCTCGAACGGCTGCTCCGTGCGCCTCGGCGTTCGCGGGATGGAGATCCTGCGCGCGCGCGGCACCGAGTTCCGCGGCGTGAACCAGGAGTTCCTGTGCGTCCGCGGCCGCTTCGGCTACGGGTTCGTCAACGCCGGCGACCGCCTGTCCGCGCCGCTCGTGCGCACGGGCGATTCGCTGCAGCCCGCGTCGTGGGACGAGGCGGTCGCGCAGGTCGCGACCCGCCTGCGCGACATCGCGGCCACGCACGGCGCCGACACGATCGCGTTCCTCGGCGGCGAGAAGCTGAACGTCGAGGAGCAGTACCTGTTCCAGAAGCTCGCCCGCGGCGTGATCGGCACGCACAACGTCGACGCGCGCACCCGCTTCACCGCCAAGGTGGGCGGCGCGGCGCTGCTCAAGGCCACGGGCGGCGGGCGGCCCTCGCTCACGTTCGACGAACTCGGCCGCGCGCAGGAGGCGCTGGTCCTGTTCGACGACCTGCAGGGCGAATCGCCGTTCGCGCAGGCCGTGCTCATCCGCGGCCAGCACCAGAAGGGCGTGCACCTGACCGTCGCGCACGCGCGCCGCGTCAAGCTCGCGCGGCCGAAGTTCAAGGGCGACCACCTCGCGGTGAAGCCGGGCGCCGAACTGGCGCTGCTCAACGCGCTCACCAAGGCCGCGCTCGACCTGGGCGCGCCCCGGGACGCGGGCGAGGCCGCGTGGGGGCTGGACGCGCTGCAGAAGTCGCTCGCCGGCTGGACGGCCGAGCGGATCGAGAAGGAGACGGGCGTGAGCGCGGCGGCGGTGGCCGCGGCGGCGAAGCGCCTGTGCGACGCCGAGCGCAAGGCCGTGCTGTTCGGCCGCGCGGTCGCCGAGCACCCGCAGGCCGCGGCGCTGCTGCAGGCGATCGAGAACCTGGGCTGGGTGACCGGCGCGATCACGGCCGAGCGGTCGAGCGTGATGTACGCGGGTCCGCAGCACGACTCGCAGGGCGCGCTCGACATGGGCCTCGTGCCCGACCACCTGCCCGGCTACGTGCCGGTCACGGACGCGGCGGGCCGCGAGGCGTACGAGAAGAGCTGGGGCAAGACGCTGTCCCCGAGCGCCGGCTTCACCGCGCTCGAGGCGCTGCAGGCCGCGGCGCAGGGCCGGGTGAAGGCGCTGTGGATCGCGAGCGACCACCTGCTCCAGAGCGCGCCCGACCGCGCGCTCGTCGAGAAGGCGCTCGCCACGGCCGAACTGGTGATCGTGAACGACCTGTTCCTGACGCCGACCGCGCAGCAGGCGCACGTCGTGTTCCCGGCGGCGGCGTTCGCCGAGAAGGACGGCGTGGTCGTGAACTGCGAGCGGCGCCTGCAGAAGTCCCCGCGGGCGCTGTCGCCGCGGCGCGGCGCGCGCGCCGACTGGGAAGTGTTCCAGGCCGTCGCGCAGGCGCTCGGCGCGGGCTGGAAGTACCGCACCAGCGAGGACGTGTTCCGCGAGATCGCGCGCCTCGTGCCCGGCTGGCAGGGCGCGAGCTGGGCGGCGCTCATGCCGAGCGGCTGGACGTGGTCCGCATCGCGCGTCGCGCCGTCGCTGGCGCCCGCGGAAGCGGCCGCCCCGGCCGGCACCGGCCACTGGCTGCTGTCCGGCGGCGTGCTGTTCGCGCAGGGCAGCGTGTCGCACCGCGCGCCGTCGCTCGCGAAGCTGGCGAAGCACGCGCGTGCGGTCCTCGGCGGGGCCGACGCGTCGCGGCTCGGCCTCGCGGCCGGCGACCAGGTGACGCTCACCGGTCCCGGCGGCTCGCTGACGCTGCCGTTCGAACTCGACGATTCGGTGCCGGCCGGGGCGGTGTTCGTGCCCTACGCGTACGCCGCCGCCGAACTGAACCGTCTCGGCGCCCCGCAGGGCGCCGGGCTGCAGGTGAGCCTCGCCCGCGCCGTCGCCGGCGCGCCGGCCGGGGCGGTGGGGAGATCATGACCGCGCTCTGGGGCAACGAAGTCTTCCAGGTGGCGTTGTGGGCGACCGTCAAGCTCGCCCTCATCCTGGGCATCATGCTCGGCGTCGTGACGTACCTGATCTACGCCGAACGCAAGATCTGCGGACACATGCAGGCGCGCACCGGCCCGAACCGGGTCGGGCCGCTGGGCCTGGGGCAGACGCCGCTCGACGTCGTGAAGCTCCTGATGAAGGAGGAGTTCACGCCGGCCGGGGCGAACAAGATCCTGTTCCACCTCGCGCCCGTGCTCGCGGCCTTCCCGGCGATCGCCACGTTCTCGGTGATCCCGATGGGCCCGCCGCCGGTGTTCGTCGTCACCGACATCCACGTCGGCATCCTGCTGTTCCTGGCCATGTCGAGCCTCGGCGTGTACGCGATCGTGCTCGGTGGCTGGTCGTCGAACAACAAGTACGCCCTGCTCGGCGGGCTGCGCTCCTCGGCGCAGATGATCTCGTACGAACTGGCCATGGGCCTGTCGATCATCCCGGTGCTCATGCGCTCGGGCACGATGTCGCTCGTCGGCATCGTCCAGTCGCAGGCGGGCACCTACCAGCCGTTCCCGGGCCTGCCGCTCGTGCTGCCCAACTGGGGCATCTTCCACTGGTACCTGTTCCTGCCGTTCTGCGTGTTCCTGATCACGATGTTCGCCGAGACGAACCGCGCGCCGTTCGACCTGCCCGAGGCCGAAGGCGAGCTCGTGGCCGGGTTCCACACCGAGTACTCGAGCATGAAGTGGGCGATGTTCTTCCTCGGCGAGTACATGAACATGATCGTCATCAGCTCGATCTGCGTGACGCTGTTCTTCGGTGGCTGGCACGGGCCGGGCCCCGAGTCGATCGGGATCGTCTGGTACCTCGTGAAGCTGTTCACGATCCTGTTCTTCTTCATCTGGGTGCGCTGGACGTTCCCGCGGCTGCGCTACGACCAGCTCATGAACTTCGGCTGGAAGGTGCTGCTGCCCGTCGCCATCGCCAACATCGTGATCGCGACCGGCTGGCTGTACTGGAGGGCCAACGGCTGATGGTTCCCTACCTGTTCCTCGGTTTCGGCGCGCTGCTCGTCGCCACGGCGGTGATGGTCATCCTGCACCGCAACCCGGTCACGAGCGCGCTGTTCCTCGTGCTGTCGTTCTGCTCGCTCGCGGGCATCTACCTGCTCCTGCAGGCCGAGTTCCTCGGCATGGTGCAGGTGATCGTGTACGCCGGCGCGATCATGGTGCTGTTCCTGTTCGTCATCATGTACCTGAACCTCCAGCACGACGTCGAGACGGGCGCGCAGATCGCGGTCCGGCGCGGCATCGGCTGGTTCGTCGGCGCCCTGCTGCTGCTGTTCTCGGGCCTGCTCGCGAACCGCGGCTGGTCGCCGGGACCCGTCGCGGCCGAGTTGCCCGCGCAGGGGCACGGCAACGCGGCGGCGATCGGCAAGGTGCTCTACTCCCGGTTCCTCTTCCCGTTCGAGATCACGTCGGTGCTGCTGCTGGTGGCCATGGTCGGGGCGATCGTCCTCGCCAAGGGCCGCGGCGGGTCGGCCGACGCGGAAGCCGCATGATCCCGGTGGGCTGGACGCTGGC
>CAZSKV010000820.1:0-5108 GCA_964607495.1 uncultured candidatus Brocadiaceae bacterium | reverse complement strand
AAGATGACCGGGATTCCGCTGAACCGGCTCGACCAGGCCGAAGCCGACCGCCTGCTGCACA
Organism: uncultured candidatus Brocadiaceae bacterium; assembly: GCA_964607495.1. Classification (GTDB taxonomy): domain Bacteria; phylum Planctomycetota; class UBA1135; order UBA1135; family UBA2386; genus CAZSKV01. The sequence goes on along the minus strand of CAZSKV010000820.1, from coordinate 5,047 downwards.
TGGGTGACGAGCTCAAGCGCGAGGTGATCCACCAGGACCGCGCAGTCGAAGCCGTGTGCAAGGCCGTGCGCCGCTCACGGTCGGGCCTCAAGGACCCGATGCGGCCGATGGGCTGCTTCATCTTCCTGGGCCCCTCGGGCGTCGGGAAGACGCTGCTCTCGAAGGCACTCGCCAAGTTCATGTTCGGCACCGAGGACGCGATCATCCAGATCGACATGTCCGAGTACATGGAGAAGCACAACGCCTCGCGGCTCGTCGGCGCGCCGCCGGGCTACGTCGGCTACGAAGAGGGTGGTCACCTGACCGAGAAGGTGCGCCGGCGTCCGTACGCGGTCGTGCTGCTCGACGAGATCGAGAAGGCGCACCCGGACATCTTCAACATGCTGCTGCAGATCATGGAGGAAGGCCGGTTGACCGACTCGTTCGGCCGCCACATCGACTTCCGCAACGTGATCCTGATCATGACGTCGAACATCGGCGCCAACCTGATCAAGAACTCGGCCGGCCTCGGCTTCGCGAAGAGCGCGAAGGACCAGGGCTACGAGAAGATGAAGGAGATGATCCAGTCCGAGGTCGAGCGCCACTTCCGGCCCGAGTTCCTGAACCGTGTCGACGAGCTCGTGGTGTTCAACCAGCTCACGCGCGAGGACATGGAGAAGATCGTCCACCTCGAACTCAAGAAGGTCAGCTCGCGCCTCGCGGCCCGGCACCTCGAGTTGAAGGTGGAGACCGACGTGCTCGCCTACCTGATCGACAAGAGCTTCCACGAGGAGTTCGGCGCGCGGCCGCTCAAGCGCGCGATCGAGCGCTACATCGAGGATCCGCTCTCCGAGGAGATCCTGAAGGGCGACCTGTCCGGCTCGTTCCTGCTGCGCGCCTACATGGAGAACGACGCGGTCAAGTTCGAGAAGATCGAGAAGCCGAGCGAAGGCGGGCCGACCAAGCCCGCGACGACCGGCAGCGGCGAGCAGCCGAAGAGCTGAATCCACGGCGCCTGGATTCCGGGCGCCGGAATCCGGGCGTAGGCTGGTCCAAGGCCTGCCCCGGAGCTGCCCCCCATCGCGGCCGAGCCGCAACCAAGGGGGGCCGGCGGCGCTGACGCGCCGCCGGCCCCCGAGCGGCTCGACCGCGATGATGTGGTTGGGTCGCTACTTCCGTCTGGAATCGTCGCGCGAGGCGAGCAATCGTCGCTGTAGCGACCCATCATGACCCTGAACCTTGGCTACCTCGCGCAGCAGCTCGTGATGCTGCTCGGCTCCGGCTTGGCCGCTGCGTGCGGTTGGCTGTGCCTGCGCTGGTTGCGGCGCCGGGGCCTGTGGCGCGCACCACTGGCCTGGTCGCTGCTGCTGGAGTTGCCGCTCTTCGCTGGCGTGCTCTTCAGCGCGGGTGGCTACGTCGCGCAGCGCGGCTGGCTCGATGCGCTGCTGCCCGGCCGCGTGCTGCCGCTCTTCATCGGGGTCGCACTGGCGTTCTACTGGCTGGCGGTCTGGTGGCCACTGCGTGTGTGGCTCTGCTGGCGGCAGCTCGCCGGCCAGCGCTTCGGCCGGCTCGTGCGCACGGCGGCGATCCTCGGTCCCGCGCTCGCGCTGCATGCGACCTGTGTCGAGCCGCTGCTGCTCGAGGCCGAACGCGTGACCCTGCGCGCCGCCGACGTGCGCGCCGGGGAAGTACGGGTCGCGCATCTCTCCGACCTGCAGCTCGTCGACTTCGGCCCGCGCGAAGCCGCGGTGATCACCGCGGTCAACGCCTTCCGGCCGCACCTCGTGGTGATGACCGGGGACTACATCACGGCGTCGGGCGGCGAGGCCACCGCAATCGCCGCCGCCCGCCGCGTGCTCGGCGCCCTGCAGCCGAGCCATGGCCTCTTCGCGACCACCTCGGACTCCGACGACGAAGCGCAGCGCCGGCAGATCTTCGCCGGCCTGCCGGTGCGCTACCTCGTGAACCGCAGCGAAGCCGTCGAGGTCGCGGGCACGAGCGTGCGCGTCTGCGGGGTGTTCCATCCGTATCCGCAGTGGCATCTGCTGCGCCGGCACAATGCGGGGGCGGAACTGACGCTGGTCGCCTGCCACACGCCGGACCTGGCCGACGACGCGCGGCTCGAGCTGCCGGCGGCGGATTTCTTCCTGTGCGGCCACACGCACGGCGGCCAGCTGCAGCTGCCGTTCCTGGGTCCGCTGGTGACCCTCACGCGCCGGACGCCGCGCGCGGTCGCGGCCGGCGGCGTGTTCCCGCGGCCCGACGGGATGACGGTCGTGCTCTCGCGCGGGATCGGGATGGAGGGACAATACGCGCCGCGGTTCCGGTTGAATTGCCGCCCGCACCTGTTCCTGCTGACCTTTCAGGCCGACAAGCCATGACGTTGCTCGCGGGTCTCGCGCTCTGCCTGCTGCTGCCGCAGGAGACGTCGTTCTCCGGCCGCGTCGTCGACCAGGCCGGACAGGCGGTGCCTGGCGCGAGCGTCGAGCTGGCCGCACTGCCCCTGTTGACTGCGAGCCAGGCGGGGGTGCGCGGCAGCTACCGCGTCGCAATGGCGATGCAGCGCGAGCGCACGACCTGGCCGAAGACCGCGACCGATCGCAGCGGCAGCTGGCGCGTGCTGCTGACGCCGGCCCAGGCAGCGATGCTGGCCGCGGCGGCCGTCGAGACCGAGCTGATCGTGCGCAAGCCGGGCTACGCCTGCTGGCGGCGATCCCTGGGCCGGGCGCCGCTCGCCCACGACGGCCTCGAGGCCCGGCTGGGCCCGCTCGGCGCCGGGCTCACGCTGCACCTCGTGGGCCACAAGGGCGCCTACGTCGGCTACGTGCTCGTCGAGCGCGCCTGCCGCGCGACGGGCAGCCGCACGATCTGGCTGCAGGACCTGCTCGAGCTGCCCGGGGACGGCCGCGTGCGCTTCCCCGAGCCGGCCCGGATACCCGGCGAAGTGCTGGCCGATGCGCCCTCCGTGCGCCCCGAGGCCTACCGCATCACGCTCTTCGCCGCCGATCTCGAACCCCTGGTCGCATTCGTCGGCGAGGGTCGCCACGAGCTGCGCGTGACGCCGCGCGAGGATCCACGCCGCAAGATCCTCGCGGAGCGGGCGACACCGGCCCTGCCGCCGGTCGAGGCCGGTTACCGGCTGGCCGGCCGCGAGGTCACGCTGCGCTTCGACATGCCGGCGGTGCCGCTGCTCGGGAGCGAACCACCCTTCCGCATCCACTGTGCGTCGGGACCGGTGCCGATCGATGCCTGGGACCCCGACACGCCGCTCTTCGTCGGCAAGGCCGAGGCGGAGCCCAAGCCCGAGGAGGCCGAGAACGCCGGACCTTTCGCCGACCTGGAAGTCGTGGTCAAGCGCAAGGACCTGGCCGCCCCCGGGGTCGGGGTCTGGATCGAGGACGTGGCCGCCAAGGCGATGGCCGCGGACGGCGGGCCCTTCGCGCTGACCGACGCCGAGGGCAAGGCCAGGCTCACGCGCCTGCCGCACGGCGCCTACCGCGTGCTGCTGCGGCACCTGGCCTTCGGCCAGCGCGAACAGCTCGTGACGATCCCTGGCGCAGCCCCGGTCGAGATCACGCTCGCGCGGCCGCCGGCGGCCGAGCTGGCCCCTGAACCCCTTGCCGGGTCCCTGCTGCTCGACCCTGGCCCACCGCCGCAGCCCGCGGCGGATACCGAAGCCAGACTCGAGGTCGGCATCGTGCTCCCGGACGGGAAGCTCGCGCGGCGGCAGATCGAAGACGTCGGCGCACTGGTGCGCATCGACGGTCTCGTGCCGGGTCCGGTCACGTTCTACGTGCGGCGCGGGCAGGCTCCGCCCTCCTTCTGCGGGGGCGTGCTGGTGCGCGGCGACGAGGAAACGGTCTTCGTGCTGCCGAAGCCAGTGCCGAGGCAGCTGCACTTCACGGTGCTCGACAGTGCGGGCCATCCACTCGAGCGCATCCAGCTGAGCCTGGCCGAGACCCTGGGACGCAGCGGCAGACTGTCGAGCAGCGACCTCTTCGCACCAGTGGCGACGGCGACCAAGGGCCGCTTCCTTGTGCCCCTGATCGTGCACGGCTCCTTGTGGCTGCGTGTGCACGGGGCGGAAGGCGAGGTGCGCGACGTGCTGGTGCCGCCGGAGACCCCTGACGGCGTGGTCGACATCCGCCTGCAGGCCCCCGACCCGGAGGCCAGCGCGACCACCCGCCCGCGACGCTGAAGCTGCGGGCGGCGCTGCGCCACCTTGGCGAGCTCATCCCACTGCCGGCGACGGGCGCCCGCGGCCACGCTTGCAGCCTCAGAGAGAAAGCCGAGATCGAGGGAGCAGGGTAACTGGGTCCGGCGCGCGGCGCGCCAGTATGGGCGACCGCCCTCCCTCACCGGCCATTCTCCCGGATGATTGGTCTGCTGGCGGCTTGTGCCTCTCTGATGTGCTTGATGGCCCACTCAGCGTCGGTCCGAAGACTCTCGGTCTCGTCAGCCCACGCTGCGATGATGGGAATCGTGTCCTCGGCGTGTCCACCCAGCGCCACGCAAGCATGAATGAACCCCAGTTTGCTCAATCCATCCAGGGACCGTCCACGCAACGCGCCCACAAGCGCCTGCGAAGCCCGCTGCCCGCCCTTGCCAAGGATCGCCGCAAGCTCCTCGCCGCAATGGTATCGCAAAGCCAAGGCCGTTTCGTCTTCGGCCCACGATCTGTCTTGGAGCGACAGGAAAGTGCGCGCGATACGACCATACGCAAAGGTGCTGACCCGTGCCCGCTGTGTGAAGTCCCTGCCCGCCATGATGAGCGCAGCGCGCTGCGCGGTCGCACCATCCGCCAGCAGTATGACGTCACAGAGCAGGCCAACTATCGCATTGTCCGCGACCATCCCCTCATTACCAAGCTCGCTCAGCACTCCAACACAGAACACCTTGTTGGCCCACTTCAATTCGCCGGATTCTACGTTTCCAGATATTGCAGCCTTCGCGAGCCACTGCGGGCCGTTCTTGCACCGCTTCGCGACTCCTACTGCCAGACGGATGCATTCCTCCACCTCCAGCAGGTCCGACGATGCTCCCGACTTGCGCATGAGGCACTCAAAGT
>CAZSKV010000819.1:0-4133 GCA_964607495.1 uncultured candidatus Brocadiaceae bacterium | reverse complement strand
TACCTCGATCATCATCCCGTGGCTGCGCGAGACCTACGGTCTCGAGGTCCATGCCCTCGCCGGCGACGTCGGCCAGGGCGACGAGGAACTCGCCGGTCTCGAGCAGAAGGCGCTGCAGACCGGCGCCGCCTCGTGCCGGGTCGTCGATCTCAAGCGCGAGTTCCTGACCGGCTACGTGTGGCCCTGCCTGCGCGCGATGACCGTCTACGAAGGCCGCTACCTGCTCGGCACGAGCATGGCGCGGCCGATCCTGGCCAAGGCCCAGGTGGCCTACGCCAGGGAGATCGGCGCCGATTGCCTCGCGCACGGCTGCACCGGCAAGGGCAACGACCAGGTGCGCTTCGACCTGACCTACATGGCGCTCGCGCCGGACCTGCAGGTCATCGCCCCCTGGCGCGAGAAGGAGTGGCAGATCCGCTCGCGCGAGGACGCGATCGACTACGCGCACAAGCACAAGGTGCCGATCACCGCGACCAAGACCAGGATCTACTCGCGCGACCGCAACCTCTGGCACATCTCGCACGAGGGCGGCGCGCTCGAGGACCCGGGCAACCCCCCGCCCGACGACGTCTGGATGCTGACCAACGATCCGAAACGGGCGCCGGACACGGCCGAAGTGCTGACGCTCGGCTTCACGGCCGGCGTGCCGGTCGCGCTCGACGGCAAGGCGCTCGCGCCCGAAGCGCTCGTTGTACAGCTCAACGCGCTCGGCGGCCGCCACGGCGTCGGCCGCGTCGACATCTGCGAGAACCGCCTGGTCGGGATGAAGTCGCGCGGCGTCTACGAGACGCCGGGGGGCACGATCATCCTCGAAGCCCTGCGCACGCTGCGCGCGCTGACGCTCGACCGGGACTCGCTGCGCCTCGCCGAGAAGCTGATGCCGGAGTACGCCGACCTCGTCTACACCGGCCGCTGGTTCCAACCACTGCGCACAGCACTCGACGTGTTCTTCGCCGACCTGACGCGCCCGGTGACCGGCAACGTGCAGGTCCGGCTGTTCAAGGGCACCGCGACCGCGCTCGCCGCCACCTCGCCCTGCTCGCTCTACTCCGAGGATCTCGCGACCTTCGGCGCCTCGGCGGCGATCGACCACGCGGACAGCAAGGGCTTCGTGAAGCTCTACGGCCTGCCGGGTCTGGTCGCGGCCAAGGTCCGCCGCGAACGGGGGCTCGCATGAAGCGGGAGAGCACGCTCTGGAGCGGCCGCTTCGCCAAGGGCCAGGATCCGACCTTCTTCCAGTTCCAGCGCAGCCTGCCGTGCGACCAGCGGCTCTGGCGCGAGGATCTCGCCGGCAGCCGCGCCTGGGCCAAGGCCCTGCACAAGGCCGGCGTCCTGACGCGCGCGGAGCTCGGCAAGCTCGCGAAGGCCCTGCTGATGCTCGAGCAACAGATCGAACGGCATCCGCAGCTGCTCGCGACCTCCACCGCCGAGGACGTGCACGAGTTCATCGAGCGCGAGCTCGTCGCCCGCGTCGGCGACCTCGGCAAGAAGCTGCACACCGGCCGCTCGCGCAACGACCAGGTCGCGACCGACCTCAAGCTCTGGTTGCGCTACGCGGCCCGCGGCCTCGACACGACGCTGCTCGCGTTGCAGAAGGCCCTGGTCGACATCGCCGCGCGCTTCGCCGATCTGCCGCTGCCCGGCTACACGCATCTGCAGCGCGCCCAGCCGATCACCGCCGGCCACCACTGCCTCGCCTACGTCGAGATGCTCGCGCGCGATCGCAGCCGGATCGCCGACGCCCTGGTGCGGATGGGGACCAGCCCGCTCGGCAGCGGCGCGCTGGCCGGCACCGCCTACCCGGTCGACCGCGATCAGCTCGCGCGCGAGCTGGGCTTCGCCGCCGGCCCGACCCGCAATTCGCTCGATGCAGTCAGCGACCGCGACCATGCAGCCGAGATCGGCTTCGCGTGCGCGCTCGCGATGACGCACATGTCCCGCCTGTGCGAGGACTGGATCTTCTTCGCCAGCACCGAGGCCGGCTTCCTGCACCTCGACGACGCGGTCGCAACCGGCTCGTCGTTGATGCCGCAGAAGAAGAACCCCGACGCGCTCGAGCTCGTGCGCGGCAAGACCGGCCGCGTGCTCGGTCACCTGCAGGGTCTGCTGGTCACGCTCAAGGGCCTGCCGCTCGCCTACGACAAGGACCTGCAGGAGGACAAGGAGGCGCTGTTCGACGCGCTCGACACCACGACCGCCTGCGCGCGCGTGCTCGCGATCGTGATCCGCCACGCGCGCTTCGACGCCGAGCGCTGCCGCAGCGAGGCCGGCCGCGGCTACCTGAACGCGACTGACCTCGCCGACCTGCTCGTGCGCCAGGGCGTGCCGTTCCGCACCGCGCATGCGCGGGTCGGCGCCGCCGTGCGCAAGGCCCAGACCCTGCACTGCGAGCTCGAGCACCTGCCCGAGATCGAACGCCGACGGCTGCTGCCCGAACTCGAGGGCGACCTGCGCCGTCTGCTCGCCGTGGACGCCGTGCTCGGCCGCCGCGACGTCACCGGCGGCACCGCCCCGCGACGCGTCCGGGCCGAGATCAAGGCGTGGCAGAAGAAGCTGTCGTGACCCCCGGGCCCGCGGTGGTGATCCGGCCGGCGCGCTTCCGCGACGTGCCCGCGATCTGCGAGCTCGTGAACCGCCTGGCCGCGACCGACCTGATGCTCGCGCGCACGCCCGAGTCGGTCTACGCCTGCCTCGACGACTTCCTGGTGGCCGAGGTCGGCGAGCACTTCGCCGGCTGCGGTGCGCTCAAGGTCTGGTCGCGCGACCTCGGCGAGGTCCGTTCGCTGGCCGTCGATCCGGAGCAGCGGCGGCACGGACTCGGCCGCCGCCTGGTCGACGAGCTCGCGCAGATCGCCGTAGGCCGCGGCCTCAAGCTGCTGTTCGCGTTCACGCTGGTCCCGGGGTTCTTCGACAAGCTCGGCTTCACGGTCGTCGGCCACGAGAGCCTGCCGCAAAAGGTGTTCACCGACTGCCTCGCGTGCCCGAAGTTCGAGAAGTGCGACGAGATCGCGATGGTGCGCGTGCTGCAGGAGGGCCACGTGATGCCCGACCTCGAGCTCGCCGAGCACATCCGCGCGATGCTGCCGCGCCGGCGCCCGGTGGCGGAAGTCCCGGAGGGGAGCCTGACAGCCCCCCTCCGGCCAGATGGTGGAGGCGGCGGGAATTGAACCCGCGTCCCGAAACGCCCCGGCGCAGGCCTCTACGTGCGTAGTCCGCTTATTGGTCTCGCTGCACCGGCTCCAGCGACCGGGATCCGGTGCAGCCAGATCGACTGTGTCTCGTGCAGGCCGCGTCGATCAAACGGACTGCACCAGTCTGCTAGTGTCGTCCGTCAGCCCCGCAGACGCAGGCTCACAGACGTCGCTGCTTTATCAGGCAGCGAGAGCAAAGTGCTGATTGGCACTTAGGTTTTTTCCGGGTTTTTACGAGGCCACCCGGCCCTCGGCACGCCACCTGCGTCGTGACAGCGCTCGGTCGAAACCGATCGCCCCCACACGCAGAGCCCGGATTGTCGGCCATCGGCGGCGGCCACGCAAGGGGCCGCGTGCCGCGCGCCGGCTCAGGTCTGTTCGCGCATCTCGCGCTGCGCGCTCTTCTTCTTCAGGCTCTCGCGCTTGTCACGCACCTTCTTGCCGCGGCAGACGCCGAGCTGGAGCTTGGCGTGGCCGCGCGGCGAGAAGAAGAGCTGCAGCGGGATCAGCGTCAGGCCCTTCTGCTCGAGCGCCTGCCGGATGCGCCGGATCTCGCGCTTGTGCAGCAGGAGCTTGCGCAGGCGCCGCGGCTCGTGGTTCTGGCGGTTGCCGTGCACGTACTCGTCGATGTGCGCCCCCACCAGGAACACCTCGCTGTCCTTCACGCGCGCGTAGGCCTCCTCGATCGAGGCCTTGCCGGTGCGCAGCGTCTTGACCTCGGTGCCGACGAGGACGATCCCGGCCTCGAAGGTGTCGAGGATCTCGTACTCGAAGCGAGCCTTGCGGTTCATCGCGACGACCGTCTGCTGGTCCTTGCCCGCTCCGCGCTTGTCGGCCATGCGCACCGCACCGTAACGGCGCAGCCCGTGCTTGCAAACGCGGAGCCCCTCGCTAACTTGCCCGGCCCCAACCGCACGCCCAGGTGGCGGAATTGGCAGACGC
>CAZSKV010000818.1:0-5325 GCA_964607495.1 uncultured candidatus Brocadiaceae bacterium | reverse complement strand
GACGGCCGGTCGCTCGGCGCCGGCGCACCCTGGTCCGCCGCCGGGGCACCTTCGTCCTCGTCGTCGTCCTCGAGGACCGAGCGCACGACCTCCGGACCGTCCTGTCCGGTCACGCGGGCGCGACCGACCACGACGTCGCTGAGCTGGAAGTCCTCGCGCCCGTACGCCGGCAGCACGTCGGAAGCGTGCAAGAAGCCGTTCGTGCGGCCGCCGAAGTTGACGAACGCAGCGCCGATGCTCGGCTCGATGTTGACTACGCGGCCCTTGTAGATGTTGCCGAGGTAGGCCTCACGGCTCGCGATCTCGACGTGCAGTTCCTGGAGTACGCCATTCTCGACCACGGCGATCCGGCTCTCTTCCGGGTCGATGGCGTTGATCAGCATTCGCTTCAAAGTCGGATTCCTTTCTGGGATGGCCGCCAGGCATGCCGGCGACGGGGGAGAAGGCGCGCGGCGAACACGCAGCGGCGGACTTCTCCGAACTCTGGGGGTTGCCGGCCAGGCACGACACGAGCCGATGCGGGCGCGTCTGCGCCCCTCGTGGGCGGCCACCCGCGACGATGCGGGAACCGGCGATGCTCGACCTGGACGACATGGGGAAGTGATCGGCACCGACAGCCCGCGCGCCCGGCGCCGCGTCCGCCCAACCACCGATCAGGACCGTGAGATCCTAGAGGGACACGCCGGCCTGGACAATCGCGCAGCCGGAACAAGGGTCTGGAACGCCGCGCGGCCGGCCGGTGCAGCAGGGATCTGGCTGCTCCGGCCGGCCGCGCGTGCGCACTCGGCGTTCGCCGAGCGCTCTGGCCTCAGTTGCCCTTCTTGTCGCCGAAGATCGCGTCGTACTCGGCCTTCAGGGCGTTGCTGCGGTCGCTGAGGATCTTCTTCAGGTTCGACTCGACCTCTTCGGGCGAGCGGATGATCTGCGGCGTCACGAACACGATCAGGTTCGTGCGCGACTTGTTCTGGCTCTTGCTGCCGAACAGGAAGCCGAGCACCGGGATGTCGCCGAGCACCGGGATCCGCGTGTGCGTGTCGGTCGTGTTGTCGGTCGACAGGCCGCCGAGCACCGCGGTCTGCGAGGAGCGCAGCAGCACCTTCGTCGCGATCGTGCTCGAGGCCACGCGCGGGAGCGCGATCGAGCCCTGGCCGCTGCCCGAACCGACCGTGAACACGTCGAAGCCCGGAGGCGCGAGCGTGGAGTTGCCGGTGCCCGACAGCGAGTCCGACTGCGGGATCACGTCCATGATGATCTTGTCGGTCCCGGGCACGACGTGCGGGATGATCAGCAGCTGGAAGCCGGTCTGCACGGGCGACCGCGGGGCTTCTTCGACGACCAGCTGCAGACCGCCGGCCTGGCCCTGTTCCGACCGTGCCTGGGCGTAGCGGACCGTCTCACCGACGAAGATCGTGCCTTCCTGGTGATCGAGCACGATCAGCTTCGGCGCCTGCACGATCTCCGAATGCGTGTCCTTCTTCAGCAGGCGCAGGGTCGCGGTCATCTCGGTGAACGAGAGCGCGCCGAAGATCACGTCCGGCATGGTCGTGCCGCCGGTCGGGTTCAGGTTCTCGTCGGCGAACGGGCCGCGGCCCGTGTCGTTGGCGATCAGCTTGTCGTCCCAGCCACCGGCGCCGAGATCGAACGGGAACTTGATCGGGATCTGTCCGCCACTGCCGGAGACGGCCCAGCCGCTGTCACCAGGGCTGACGCCGTACTCGAGCAGGTCGCGGTTGCTCGTGGTCACGAACTTGACGTCGACGAACACCTGGGCCGGCTCGATGTCGACGGTTTCGATGATGCGCGAGATGTTCTCGATGACCGGCTTCGTGTCCTTGACCATCACGACGTTCGTGCCCTCGAAGTAGTCGAGCTTGCCCGTCTGCGGGGTCAGCGCGCCGCGCAACGCGTCGATGAGCTTGAACGGGGGGCCGTCGCCGCTCGGCATCGCGGCCTGCGCCTTCAGGCTCTTGACGTAGTTCGAGTTCAGCATCGGCACGTAGGCCGACTTCGGCCGCACGTAGCGCAGCGTGAAGCTGCGCGACACGAGGTCTTCCTTCATGTTCGAGGGCGGAACCACGCGCAGGATGCCGCGGCTCTCCTCGATCACCACGTAGCCGAGGGTCTTGGCCGCGGACTCGAGCGCATCGCGCCAGGGGATGTTCTTGAGCCGCAACGTGATCGTGCCCTGGACCTCGGGAGCGACGACGATGTTCGCGCCGGAGATCTTGGCGATCGTGTCGATCACCTTCTGGATGTCCGCGTTCTCGAACGCGAAGAACACGCGCGGCGGCTTCTCGACCTTCAGCACGTTGCCGGAGATCTGCACGACCACGCAGTTGCCTGCCTCGGCGACCAGGTCGAGCGCCTTGCGCCACGGCACGTCCATCAGGTCGATCGTGACCGTGTCCTCGATCGCCTCGTCCATGATGATGTTGACACCCGCCTTGCGCCGGATGCCCTGGACGACGTCCTTGAGCGGGCGGTCCTTGAGCTTGACCGTCACCAGCGCGGACTGGTCACCAGGAGCCTGGTCCTGCGTCTGGGCCTGCGGGGCCTCGGGCTTCTGCCCTTCCTTTTCCTGGGCTGACGCCCCGCCCAGGACGATGCCGAGGGCGAAGAGCGCCGAGAGTGCCTTCACGAGCTTTGCCTGCATGTGGATCCCTTGTCCCCGCCGAGGGGAGCTTGCTTGCCGACTGTCTTGGCGGCGCCGCGTCCTGCGACGACCGCCGAACCGTTCCTTCTTTCGTCAGCTCGCGCCGGCGGACTTGAACCCCGCCGGCCGAGCCGCCCTGCTCACCAGGTCTTCACCAGCGTGAAGCCCTTGTAGACGAACTCGACCTGCTCGCGGCCGACGGCCTTCACGAACAGATCCTGATCGATGTAGTCGCCTTCCTGCACGACCTCGCCGTTCAGGATCATTCCCGAGCGGCCGTCGTCGGTCACGCAGACGCCCTTGATCTCGAGCTTCTTCTGCGCGAACTCGAGCGCGACCTGCGCGCGCAGGTAGAGCCCGCGGACGGCCATCACCGTCTTGTAGCGCGGGTCCTGCTTGGTCACGTCGAGGCGGTCCTGCACGGAGTCGAAGCGCTGCTTGCACTGGTCGGGTTCGCCGTTGATGAGGTCCTCCTTCATCGCGGTGAACAGCGCTTTCAGCTCCGGATCGGACAGGTTCTTGTCCTTCTTCGGTCCGCTCTCGACGAGGTCCTTCTTGAGCTTCTCGAGCGGATCGACGACTTCCTTGGCCCAACGCAGCCGGTACGGCTGGTAGCTGACCATGCCCTTCGACGTGATCTCGTCGACCTGCAGCTGCAGCTGGTCGAGGCCGGTCTTCACCGTGCGCGTGAACTCCATGCGCTCGATGATCGTGATGCCCGCGTCCTGCGACTTCTGGAACAGGGTGCGCAGCTTGCCGACTTCGAGCGTGAGCCGTTCGATGATCTTCTTCTGCTCCGGCACCGGGATCGCCCCGCCCGGCGCGTCGCCGACGCCGCTCGGGCGCGGATCGACGAAGATGTCGCGGCGGCCGCGAGCGTCCTTGAAGTCGTACTTCTCGGTCTCGGTCTTCAGCGACTGGATCTGGCGATAGATCTCCTCGCGCAACCCGGCCTTCTTGTTCGCGTAGTTCGCGATCGTGACGTCCTTGCCGGCGCGCCCGCCCGTGTAGACATAGGTCTCGACGGTCAGGGACACCGAGTGGCGGACGTCGTCGAACGCCTCGGCGTTCTGGTTGACGTTCGCGGCCGCGAGGCTGAAGTTGCGCACGGCGACGAACCGCTCGTAGTTCTCGAAGCTGTTCAGCAGCTTCAGGAACTGCCAGAGCGTGGCCTCGGCGTCGATCGTGTAGGTGTAGCGATCGAACTTCGAGCCCTTGCCGCCGGCCTGGTTCTGTCCGGGGACGAGCTTCTTGAAGCGCACGCCCGACTGCTGGAAGAACTGGCTGGTGCTCTTCACGAAGTTGTTCAGCTCCCCCACCTCGGGCAGGATCTTGACGTATTCGCGCACGCACTCACGGAGCACGATCACCTCGGTCTCCAGCTTCGGCGTCTTGTCGATCTTCTGTTGCGCCGCGGCGATCTCCTCGCGCATGCGCCCGATGTCGACCCGCTGCTCCTCGACGAGCCCCTTGGCCCACCAGACGCCGCCGCCGGCCAATCCCGTCAGCAGGACCGCAGAAGTGCAGATGACGAGCAGTTTCTTCTTGTCAGAGAGCTTGGCCATGGCTGCTCCTCACTTCCCGGCGGGCTTGGGGCCCTTCTTGGTGTTCTTGACCCAGTCCTTGGCGGGACGGAAGGTCCATTTCAGATCGAAGAACAACGACTCCGCTGGCGAGCGGTCCTTGGCCATCTCGAGCGTGCTCGCAGGCGCGCTCTTGTCGAGCACGTCGGCGTAGAACCCCGCGTGTTCGAAGTCCTCGTGGAAGTTGGCCACGCGCGTCGGCTTGTCCCCCTGCACCCAGCCCGGCATCTGCAGCACGGGTCCGGTCTTGCCTTCGCCGCTGTCACGGGCCGTGATGCCGCGGAACCAGGCGAGGTGCCGCTCGGTGTTGCCGTCGTTGTTGACGACGTCGATCAGCTGGTCGAGCACGCCGGTCCAGGTCATGCGCGAACGGTGGATGTTCTGGATCGTCGAGGCGCGGGCCTCGTAGTCCTTCTTCTCGCTCTCGAGCGCGTCGTGGTAGGCGGCCAGCTCCCGCTTCGCGGTCAGTGTCTCCTCGACCTGGCGCTTCTCCTCTTCGAGTTCGCCGAGCTCGCCGAAGTAGACGTAGCCGAACCAGCCCATACCGGAGCAGACGAGGACCACGGCCGCGAGCATGCTCGCGAACACCCTGAGCGACGTGCGCTCGGCCTTCCGGAGTTCCTCGGGAAGCAGATTGATGCGGATCATGCGCGTGTTCCCCCTTGCCTCATGCGACGGTCGCCGCGAGCCCGACTGCGACAGCCAGCTGCGGCGCCTTCTGGTTCAATGCCTCGACGTCGACGTTGTCCGACTTGACCTTCAGGCCCTCGATCGGATTCCAGACGCGTGTCTTCTTCTCGAAGATCTTCTCCATGCTCTCCTCGAGGAACGGCAGCAGGACCGAGCCGCCCGAGAGGTAGACCTCGCCGACTTCGCCGTCGAACTGGTTCTCGAAGAAGTCGAACGAGAGGTTGATCTCGTTGCCCAGGTCGTCGAGCACCTGCCCGACCGCCTCCTGGACCTCCGCCATCTGCTCGCCCGGATCACGCTTGAGCGTCTCCGCCTCGAACTGCTCGAGGCCGAAGCGCCGCGTGATCGCATTCGTGAGGTCCTGGCCGCCCATCGGCACCTCGCGCGCGAAGCAGGTCG
>CAZSKV010000817.1:0-3032 GCA_964607495.1 uncultured candidatus Brocadiaceae bacterium | reverse complement strand
TTGCCGGTCTCGTAGTCGTAGTCCAGGCGGCCGTTGACGATCGTGCGCGGATAGCTCTCGGCCGGACCCATGGCCAGCACGAGGTTCTCGAAGCGCATCGGATCGCTCTTCTTGACCGTCACGGAGACCGTGCGCCCGCCGACGATCCGCTTGTAGGTGTAGGCAGCAAGACCTTCCTTCTGTTCGGCTTTGCCGAGCAGACGCCCGCCGAAGGTGTCGGTGAACGCGCGCGCCTTGCCGACCGAGTCGACGGCGACGCGCAGCGCGCTCTCCTTCACGCGACCACCCGCGAGATCGAAGGCTCCGGTCTCGGTGTCGACCGGAACCGTGCCCACCCACTTGCCGACGACCCGCTTCTGCTTGAGATCCTTCGGGTTCAGCACCGCGAGGTCGAGCGAGTAGGCGAGCTGCGCCTCCTGCTTCTTGCGCCGCAGCGTGCTGGTGAACAGGTTCGGCTGGCGCTGGATCGTGCCGCTGAACTCGGTGGTGCGGCCGACCGAGATCGCGATCTTGTAGAGGTCCTTGGCGCCCAGTGCGGGCGAGCCCTTGGTGAGGTCGCCGGTCGCGTCGAAGCTCGTGCGCGTGCCGAAGTCGATCTCCATCGTGCCGGAGATCACGTTCTCCTCGGTCAGCACGACTTCCGCTGCCGGGATCGGCTGGGCGCCGCCGGGCGGCGCCGCGGGAGTCTGGGCGAGCAGCGCGGTCGCGCTGCAGAGGGCGGTGACAACGAACGGAGCGAAACTCTGCATCTGGATCCTCCTGGGGTCTGAGCCAGACAGAAGGATCGGCTGGGACGGGCGCCGACATTGAGCGGCGCCCCGGTCCGCGGCGGCTCAGAGCTGCTTCGCGTTCTTCGCGAGGTAGTCGGCGACGCCGGCGGCGCTGGCCTTCATGCCGGTCTTGCCCTTGTTCCAGTTGGCCGGGCAGACCTCGCCGTTCGTCTCGTGGAAGGTCAGCGCGTCGACCATGCGCAACGCTTCGTGGATGTTGCGGCCCAGCGGCAGGTCGTTGACGACCTGGTGCCGGACGACGCCGTTCTTGTCGATCAGGAAGAGGCCGCGGTAGGCGATCGCGCCGTTGCCCGTCAGCACGTCGTAGTCACGCGCGATGCTCTTCGTCAGGTCGGCGACCAGTGGGTACTTGACCGGGCCGATGCCGCCCTTGTCGACCGGGGTGTTGCGCCAGGCCAGGTGCGTGAAGTGCGAGTCGACCGATACGCCGATCACCTCGCAGTTGCGCTCCTTGAACTCGTTGATGTGGTTGTCGAAGGCGATGATCTCGCTCGGGCAGACGAACGTGAAATCGAGCGGATAGAAGTAGAGGATCACGTTCTTGCCGCGATAGCCGGAGAGCGTGATGTCCTTGAAGCTGCCGTCCGCGAGCACCGCGGTCGCCTTGAAGTCGGGGGCTTCCTTGCCAACGAGAACTGCCATGGTCGTTCCTTAGCTGTAGAGGGGGATCTGGGAGCGAATGGCGGCCTGTATAGACCGCCGCCCGGAGCCCGCCAAGGGCTCAAAAAAGCGGGATGCCGACCGTCGCCGGCAGGCTCTGCACCGGGATCGGCGCGCCGAAGATCGTGTCGGTCCAGGCGTCGATCGTGATCAGCACCGGGCTCGCGTGGGCGCCGTCCTCGCAGAGGCTCACGCAGACCGTCGCCCCATCCGGTGTGCAGCCGACGCCGAACGCGCCACCCGCCGAGTAGGCGACAGGATCGACCTGGATCCGTTTGCGGACCTGCCAGCGCGTCGCGCTGTGGCGGTCGACGTCGATGCGCGTGACCTGGCCGAAGTCCTGCAGGTCGTTCGCGGCGACCCAGAGGTTCCGGCTGTTGCGGTCCAGTGCGAACTCGTGCACGGCGAAGCCGCCGAACGGGATCACCGCGACCTCGGCGTTGGTCTGCAGGTCGACGACGTTCACCGCCCCGCCGTTCTGGAAGCCGACGACGTAGGCGCCTGGCTTGAACGCGAACTCGACCAGGTAGGCGTGGCGCCCGTCGCCCGAGACCTCGACCCGCTGCCGCGAGACCAGCGGCGTGCCGAGCAGCGTCAACGCCCCGCTGTTGGTGATCGGCACGGCCTGGTGCGGATAGGTCGGGAGCGTGAGGTCGATGATCCCGAGCGTGCCCGGCGTCTGGTAGGTCGCGACGCGCTCGCCATAGGCGACCAGCAGCTTCTTGCCGTCGGGCGTGACCGCGCAGTCGAAGGGTCCTTCGAAGATCGCGCCCGAGCTGCCGGTGATCGGCGTCGGGATCGTCAGCAACTCGGTGTGGAACGTGCTGCTGGCCGGGTCGGTGTCGACCACGGACACACCCGAGTGGATCGGCACGTACATGCGCTTGCCGTCACGCGCGATCGCGGGCTGGTAGCGGATGCCGCCCGAGACCGCGATCGTGCCCGGCGAGGTGATCGGGCTCGTGCTGAGGTCGTAGATCACGACGCGGTTGCGCTGCAGCCCGGGTTCGCAGACGTAGGCGTACTTGCGGCTCGGCGCGAACGCGATGCTGCCGTTCTCGCTGTTGGTCAGGATCTGGGTCACGGACCGGCTCTGCAGATCGATCACCGAGATCGAATTCGAGCTCTGCCGCTGGTTGCCGACCATCACGATGGGCTGGAAGCAGTCGACCCGCGTCGCATCGGTGAGCAGCACGCCGCTGCCGTCCAGCACCGCGCCCTGGATGTAGAAGGTCGCGCCGGCCAGCGCTGGCGGCAGCTGCGCGAGCGCGAGCCGTTGCGGCATCGAGAAGGAGAGCGCGCCGGGCGCGCCGAGATCCGCGATCAGGGTGCCGATCCCGGGCAGGACCAGGTTGCTGCGGCCGGAGCTCAGGATGCCGACCTGCAGCACGGTCGTGGACGCGAGGTCCTCGAACGTGAACGCCGACGGCCCGCCCGGGATCCAGCGTTCCAGCACGAAACGGGGCACGCGGCCGTGCGCCGCGGGACGGCCGCCGCCGAGATCCTCGGCGGCAAGGAGCGGGGAGAGGGCGAGCAGCAGGGAAGTCGTGCGGAACATGGTGTGGGTCCTCGCGAGGTTGC
>CAZSKV010000816.1:0-2571 GCA_964607495.1 uncultured candidatus Brocadiaceae bacterium | reverse complement strand
AGCCAGCACCACGGCGAGCCGCGCGGCCGGGCTGGCCGCATGCTGGCCGCCTCCGGGTTGCTCCTGGCATGCATTGCCGGTCAGGCCGCGCTCGCGCAGGGTGCCGCCGCCCAGACCGCGAACGACGAGGAGCAGCTGCGCCTGCGCCGTGAGCAGGAGGACATCGTGCGCAAGGCCGAGCGCCTGCGCGACCTGATGCAGGGCCTGCTGCAACGCTACGAACGCGAGGGCCGCGCCCAGCAGGTGAAGCTGCTGCAGAGCGGGCTCGAGCACCTCGCGCGGACCCGGCTGCTCGAGGACGTGGCCGGCGTGCGGGACGACCTGCAGGCGACGGCCGTGCACGAGGCGCTGCGCAAGCAGACCGAGGTCGTGCAGAAGCTCGAACAGCTGCTGTCGATCCTGCTCGACCGCCGCTCGGTCGAGAACCTCGACAAGGAGATCGCGACCGCGACGAAGATGGCGGATGACGCCAAGCGTCTGCTCGAGCGGGAGACCGAGCTGCAGCGCGAGACCCGCGAGCGCAGCAAGGCACCGGCGAGCCAGGCCGAGAAGCAGCTGGCCGAGAAGCTCGCGGACCTGCAGCAGCGCGAACGCCGCGAGGCCCAGCAGAACCTGCGCGAAGCCGGCGAAGCCCTGCCGACGCTCGAAGCCGCACTCGATCGCATCCGGCAGCTCCTGACCCGGCAGGACCGGCTCGAAGCGCGCGCGACGCAGGAGACCGATCCGCAGGCCGCCGCCACCGATCCCCGCGAACAGCAGGCGTTCGGCCTCGGCGAACTCGAGCAGCGCCAGCGCGAACTCGGGCAGGCCAGGAGCCGCCAGGAAGAACTCGAGCGCCTCGAACAGGCGGGCAAGGCGCTCGAGGATGCCGCCCGCGCGGGCGACCAGGCCGCCGCGCAGCAGGCGCGGCAACGGGCCGCGCAGCGGTTGGAGCAGGCCCAGCGCGAGGCCGGCCAGGATGCCGCGGGCAGCAAGGAGCTGGAACCACTGCGCGAGAAGCTCGGCCAGGAATCGGCCGACACCAAGGAACTCGGCGAGCTCGGCCAGCAATTGCGCGCGGCGGCGCGCGCGGGCCGTGAGGCTGCCGAGCGCACGAATCGCGCGAACGAGCAGAAGCTGGCGGAGGACGCACGTGCCCTCGCGCGCCAGCTCACACCCAAGGACAAGCCGACCGCCGAGAAGGGCAGTCCGGGCGAAGCCCTGCAGCAGATGGCCGAAGCCCTCGAGCAGGCGCGCACGGAGGCCGACCAGGGCCGCGCTGGCAGCGCCGACCAGAAACGCAGCGAGGCCGCGCGCAAGGCTGGCGAGGCCCGGCAGCGCTTCGCGCAGCAGAACCCCGATGCGGCGCGGCAGGCCGGCGAGATGGCCAGCGAAGCCGCGCAGGTGGCGCGCGCGCTCGAGAACCTCGAGAACTCCGGCGAGACGCCGGCACCCGCATCCACGCAGCAGGCGCGCCAGCAGCTCGAGCAGGCCGAGCAGGCGCTGCGCACCGCGCGCCAGCAACTGCAGCCGGAGCCCAAGGCGGCCGCCGAAGGCAGCAGGAAGCCCAGCGATCCACAGGGCGCGAAGACCTCGGTCGCCGGGGCCCGCGAACGCCTCGAGCAGGCCAAGGCCCAGCTCGAACAGGCGCTGCAACAGGCCACACAGGGCAAGCGCGCCGGTCAGCAGGCCGCGGCCGGCCGGCAGCAGCAGCTCCGGGCCCAGACCCAGGGCGCGCAGCAGCAGCTGCAGGAAGGCCAGCAGAACGGTCAGTTGAGCGAGGCCCAGGCCAATGCGGCACGCGAGGCGATGCAGCGCGCCGAGCAGGCGATGCAGAACGCCGAGCAGGCGCTGCAGGAGGGCCGGCAGGCGAGCGGCGCGGGCCAGCAGCAGGCTGCGGCCGAGGCGCTGCAACAAGCGCAGGAGGCGCTGCAGAAGCACCGTCCCCAGGGCGAGGAGCAGAAGGAAGCGCTGCAGCAGCTCGCCGAGCAGCAGACGCAGATCGAGGCGGACATCCTGCGCCTCGCGAAGCTGGCCGAAGAGCGCAAGAACCGCCGCGCGCAGCAGGCGCTCGAGCAGGCCGCGCAGAACGCGCAGAAGGCCAAGAAGGCGATGGAGGAGGGCGACCCCGACGAGGCCGATCCGCAACAGGAACAGGCCAAGGAGAACCTGCAGAAGGCGCTCGACGACCTGCAGGAGGAGCGCGACCGCTACCTCGACCTGCGCGCGGAGGAGCTGCTCTTCAAGATCAAGGAGGAGCTGCAGCACTTCCTCGAGGCGCAGCAGGCGATCACGACCAAGACCGAGGAGGCGCAGCAGACCCTGGCCACGGAACAGCAGCTCTCGCGCCGCATGCGCCGCAGCGTCCAGCAGCTCGGCGAACAGGAGAAGGAACTGTCCGGCAAGTCGGCCTTCCTGCGCACAGCGCTCGAGAAGGAGGGCAACCTCGTGTTCACGCACATGCTGCGCTCGAACGAGGAGGATCTCGGCGAGGTCGCGACCCGGCTCTCGGCCCAGAACCCGGACCCTGGCGAGTTGACCGTGATCCTGCAGCGCGACGTCGAGAAGCGGACCAAGGATCTGCTGGTCGCC
>CAZSKV010000815.1:0-7517 GCA_964607495.1 uncultured candidatus Brocadiaceae bacterium | reverse complement strand
GTTGCGCGACCCGTCGCGCGGCGCCCACAAGGGCCGCCGCGACCGCGGCCATGCGCGCGAGCGCGGCCGCCAGCTGTCGGTCGGCCCGCGGCCCTACCTGCAGCTGCTCGACGAACTGCAGCAGCGCTCGCTGATGCCGGTGCTGTACTTCGCCTTCTCGCGCAAGGAGTGCGAGATCAAGGCCGAGCGCAACCTGTTCCGCAACCTCTTGAGCAGGAAGGACCACCAGGAGATAGACGCTCTCTTCGCCGAGATCTGCGCCAAGTTCGAGCTCGACCCCGAGCGCGATCCGGTGTTGGCCGACGTCCGGATGCGTGCGCTGCGCGGGATCGGCTACCACCACGCCGGCATGCTGCCGATCCACAAGGAAGTCGTCGAACGGCTGTTCACTTCGGGGTTGATCAAGCTGCTGTTCACGACCGAGACCTTCGCGCTCGGGATCAACATGCCGGCTCGCACGGTCGTGTTCGATTCGTTGAAGAAGTTCGACGGTGTGAGTTTCGACTACATGAAGGCGCGCGATTACATGCAGATGGCTGGACGCGCCGGGAGACAGGGCATCGACTCCGAGGGGCTCGTGATCTCCCTCGTCGAAGAGGAGGATCTGGCCGAGGCGCCGCTCTCAGATCTCTTCACGGGAAAGGTCGAGCCGATCCTGTCGCGCTTCAACCTGTCCTACTCCACGATCCTCAACCTCTACAACCGGATGGGGTCGGAGCTGGTGCACGCCTACGACAAGTCGTTCGCGAGTTTCCAGGCCCAGGAGGGCGGCCAGAAGTCGCGCGAGAAGAAGCGCCTGGCGGCGCGCCAGGCCCTGTTGACGCGGGTCGCGATCCTGCGCAAGGCCGGCTTCCTCGACGCCGAGGGGCTGCTGCCGCGCGGGCAGCTCGCGCAGCAGATCAACGGCTACGAGATCCAGGTCACCGAGCTGCTGATGAGCGGCACGCTCGATCGCATGAGCATGCACGAGCTCGCGGCAGTGTTCGCCGCGATCGTGCACGAGGAGCGGCGCGCGAGCGATGACGGGCCTCCCGGACGCAGCGCGCTCGGTCCGCTCGCGCAGGCGGTCGACCAGGTGATCCACCGGTTCGCGGCGATCGAGAAGGAGCACGGCTCGTCGACGACGATCAAGACGCCCGACTACGGGATCGTGCCTGCCGTGTTGCGTTGGAGTCGGGGGGCGACGATCGACGACATCGAGCGCCTGACCGGCAGTGACGGCGGCGACTTCGTGCGCACGCTGCGCATGGCCATCCAGATGCTCCGGCAGTTGCGCAAGGCGCTCTCGGGGGACTACCCGCTGATCGCCCGCCTGGACGAGGCGATCGTGTCGATCAATCGGGACGAGGTGGACGCGAAGCGCCAGTTCGAGCTCGGCTGAACTCCCGTCGCGGCCGCCCATCTCAGCCCGGAGGCTTCACGGGAGTCCGTCGCGAGAGCCCGCCAGCCCGCGCCCGGCGAGCAGTCGCGGGTGCAATCGGCCGGAGCCGGGGCCGAGGCCCCCGCGAGGACCGGATCCGCCCGCGCGACGCGGCAACAGGCGGGCTCGCAGGCGCCCAGCAGGACCCGCGCGAATCCTGCGGGCTCAGTACACCTTGCCCTTCGGCTTGCCGCCGAGGACCGCCTCCTCGAGCACGATCCCCAGGCCGGCGACGATCTCCGCGAGCGAGAGCGGGTGCTCGCCAGCGAGCGTCACGCCGTCCGCATCCACCTGCAATGCGAGCTTTACGTCACCCAGCAGCGGCATCAACTCGTCCTTCCCGGGCAGCACCTGCGCCTCGAGGCCAAGCTCCGGATGCTGCGCGAGCTGTTGTTCGGCGAGGCCCAGCACCAGGTCTGCGTAGACCTGGGCCAGCACCGGAAGGCGCATCGTCATCACGGCAGCGCCGCGCGGCGTGGACCGCGCGAGGTCGCCTTCGGGCTTCGACCCGCGCGTCAGCATCGACTTGACGCCGAGCACGTCCGAAGCCGCGACCAGCCATCCGTCGACGACTGCAAATGCCGGGGCGATGCGCATGGCGTCGCCGGCGGCGATCTTCGTGTGGTGGATCGTCTTGCCCTGGAACTCGAGGGGGCTCCACTCCAGGTGCGCGGCGGCGGTCAACTCCTTGATCGCCTGCGTGACGGCCGCGCCGTCGCGCACGCGCGCCGCCACGAACACGCGTGGCAACGGCGACTTCCCGCCGGGCGCGGTCGCGGCGAAGGCAAGCTCGGGACCGAGGTTCAGCGCGAGTCCACGGATCGCAGCACCGTCGATGCCGGCGCGTTGCATCTCCCGGCCGGTCTCACGCTGCCACTCCCGCTCGAGTTCGCGCCTGGCCTCCTGCGGCAAGGCCTCCAGCACGCGCGGAATCGCCTGCTGGATCGCCTGGCTGTCGCAGCGGAACGCGAGCACGCCCGCGACGTCGTCGGGCATCCAGCCGACCGCGGCGCGCGTGTCGCCGGCGAAGGCTGCGGGCAGCAGGCCCTGCTGGTTGCCGGCGCACGCGAGCCGCAGCACGTCCTGGCCGCAGGGTCCGTTCACGTCGAGGGTCAGGCTCAGGCCTTGGACCGCCGAGATCCCGACGGCGGCACCGAGCGCGTCGAACTCGTAGGGCACGAGGCCACCGAGCCAGCCCACGAACGGTTGCACGTTCAGATGCACGGCAAGCAGCGGCTTGGCTGCCACGTCGGCTCCGCCTCGCTGCCAGAAGGCGCGGTCCTGACCGGTGCCGGTTGCGAGGCACTCGGCGAGGTACATCGGGCTGTTGCTCACGAGCAGCAGCCCATCGTTGCGGACGAACGAGATACTGCCACTCGCGCGCTCGTGGGAGAGCACCAGGGCCTTGCGGCCGGCGATCTGCCGCTCCTGCCCGGTCACGCCACGCACGCGCTGCGCGAGTTCCCGCGCGACGTCGGCGACGAACTTCTCGGCTGCGGCTTCGCGGCCGCCGACATCGATCGCCAGCACCAAGGAGGGCAGGGCGGCCTTGCCGAAGTACACCGGACGTCCGACTCCGAGTGCCATCGGCCCCTGCAGCACCTCGCGGAGGTTGTTGCGGTCGAGTCCGAGGGCCTCGATCTGGTCGCGCAGCATCAGCACCGGATCGACCGCCTGACGGCCGAGTCGGCCTTCGATCCACTTCTGCAGGCCGCGATCGAGCAGCATCCGGCTGAGCCGGATCGAGCCGGCCTGCTCCCCGGCCTTCTGGCAGGCGGCCAGGCCGCCAAAGCGCGCCACGGCCCAGCTCGAGGCTGGGAGCACGGACCCGGGGTCACGGGTGGACTGCGCGGCGAGGGCGCTCGAGAGCGCGAGAGAACACGTCAAGGCGGCGAATCGAGGCATCTGGATCTCCGGGAGAAGGCGGCCGGTGCGGCCGGGCACGGCGACTATTCGGAGCCAAGGTGGCCGGCGCCGGTCTCCATCCGTCATCGGCGCGGCCGGCGTTGCGCGCGCTGGCGCGGCAGATCGGCCCAACCCAGCTTGTCGCGCAAGACCTCGAAGAACGCCCCGCGTGCGCGCGTGAGGCCACGGTAGCGGGCGGCCGCCGGGCGCAGCACGACGCGGTCCCCGATCCTCACCTGCATCGGTAGCTGGCCGTCGACCACGAAGCTGCAACTCTCCTCCCCGCCCGCCTCCTCGACCATGAGGTCCACGCCACCATCGGCGGGGATCACGAGCGGGCGCACGGTCAGGGTGTGTGACGCCAGGGGGGTCAGCACCAGGGCTTCGAGATCCGGGGCGAGGATCGGCCCGCCGGCGGCCAGTGAGTAGGCGGTCGACCCCACCGGGGTGGCGACGATCAGGCCATCGCCGGCGTAGGCCGCCAGTTCCTTGGTACCGCGCAAGGCCTGGATCGTGACGATCGTGGCCGAGGCGGACCGCTGCAGCACGCCATCGTTGAGCGCGAGCACCGGGTCGGTGCGGCTGCCATCCTGGCGCTCGATCCAGCACGAGAGCAACAACCGCCGTTCCTCGTGCAGCTTGCCGGCGAGCGCGAGCTCGAGACCGTGGCGGACCTTGTCGGCCCCGAAGGCGGTCAGGAAGCCGAGGCGTCCGAGGTTGAACCCGAGGGTCGGCCGCTGCTGGTCACCCATGCGCCGAACCGCGGCGAGGATCGAACCGTCGCCTCCGAACACGACGACCAGATCGATGTCGGCAGTCGCGAGCGGGGCATCGCGGGCCATCTCGACCCGGACCTCGGCGTGCTGCTGCAACCAGGCCACTTGCGCCTCGACGACCGCCCGGGTGCCACCCTTGCGTTCATCGCCGACCACCAGGACGCGCATGGATCAGACTTGCGCAGGGAGGTTGGCGAGGAACCGCGCAGCCACGCTCTTCGCATCGAGGCCGACCTCCTCGAGCAGTTGCTTGCGCGACGCATGCTCGGGGAAGAGGTCCGGCACACCCATGAGCTGCACCTGGGCGCGGACGGGGCCATGCCGGCTGATCTCCTCGAGCACGGCGGAGCCGAAGCCCCCCATCATCGAGTGGTCTTCGAGCGTGACGACGCGGTCGTGGCGGTCGACGAGGGCGAGGATGCACTCGGCATCGAGCGGCTTGCAAAACCTCGCGTTGACGACCTCGATCAGGATGCCGCGCTTCTCGAGCAGTGCTGCCGCCTCGAGCGCAGTTGCGACCATGTGTCCATAGGCCAGGATCGCCCCGTCCTTGCCCTCGCGCAGGATCTCGGCCCGGCCGAGCTGGATCGGCACGCGCCGGCCCGACCAGCCGGTCAGGTCACCCTGGCCCGGGGCGTCGCCGCGCGGGTAGCGCACGGCCGCCGGGCCCGGCAGCGTCAGGCCGAATCCGAGCATCTCGATCAGCTCGGGGCCGTCCTTCGGCGCCATCAACACGATTCCGGGCAGCGTGCGCAGGTAGGCCAGGTCGAACACGCCGTTGTGCGTCGCGCCGTCCTCGCCGACGAGACCGGCCCGATCCAGTGCGAAGAGCACCGGCACGCGTTGCAGCGTGACCTCCTGGAACACCTGGTCGTAGGCGCGTTGCAGGAACGTCGAGTAGATCGCGGCCACCGGCCGCATGCCGGCCGTCGCGAGTCCCGAAGCGAACGCAACCGCGTGCTGCTCGGCGATCCCCGCATCGACGAAGCGGTCGGGGAACCGGTCGCGGAACTTCATGAGTCCGGTGCCATCCGGCATCGCCGCGGTGATCGCCACGACCTTCGGGTTCTTCTCGGCGAGCGCCTCGATGCCCTCGGCGAACCAGTTGGTCCAGGCGCGGAGCTTGCTCGGCGGCTTCGCCGGCATCACGACGCAGGGCTCGACCGACACCGGCTCCGGTTTCGGCTTCGGCTTCGCGGCGTGCGCACGGTCGTAGGCTTCCTCGGATCCCGGGACCCCGCGGCCCTTCTCGGTCTTGACGTGCAGGAGCGTGACCCCGTCGCGTTCCTTGACGCGACCCAGGACATCGATCAGCTCGCCGAGATCGTGCCCGTCGATCGGGCCGATGTAGGTGAACCCGAGCGCCTCGAACACATGACCCGGATGCACGATCGAGCGCAGCATGTCGGCCGCGCGGTCGAGTCCTTCGTCGAGATCCTTGCCGATCATCGGAATCGACTGGATCAGCTGGTGGACGGTCTTCTTGGCCTGGTTGTAGAGGTGGCCCGTGCGCACCTTGTTCAGGTAGCGCGAGAGCGCTCCGACGGTCTTCGCAATCGACCAGCGGTTGTCGTTCAGGATCACGAGCAACCGGTCCTTCTCGAGCGAACCGCCGTGGTTCAGCGCCTCGAAGGCGACGCCGCAGCCGAGCGAGGCATCGCCGACCACCGCGACGGAGTGCCGTTGCCGGCCAGCCAGGCGGTCACCAACCGAGATCCCGAGCGCGCACGAGGTCGCGGTTCCGGCGTGCCCGAAGGTGTAGACGTCGTATGGCGACTCGAACCGGTTCGTGAATCCGGAGAGGCCGTCCTTCTGGCGCAGGGTGTGGAAGCGGGACTTGCGGCCGGTCAGGATCTTGTGCGGATAGCTCTGGTGTCCGACGTCGAACACCAGCCGGTCCTCGGCGAAGTCGAAGATCCGGTGCAGCGCGATCGTCAGCTCGACGACACCCATCGACGAGCCGAGGTGACCGCCAGTGACCTGGCAGGTCTCCATGATCAGATGCCGGATGTCCTGCGCGAGTTGCGGCAGCTGCTCGGCCGGCAAACGCTTCAGGTCGGACGGCAGGTCGACCTGGTCGAGCACGGGGGTCTGCGATTCTGGTTGGCGCGGCGATTCCAAAGGTCAGGCCTTCCTGCCGACTGTGAACGAGGCGACATCTTGCAAGAGGCTGATCCTCGCGTCCAGGGCGGAATGCGCCCCCGCAGCGCGCACGAGCGCAGGCGCCAATGCGATCGCTTCTTCGACCAGGCGCCGCGCCTCGGCCTGGCTCGCTTCGAGACCGAGCACCGCGGGGTAGGTCAGCTTGGCGGCCGCGCGGTCCTGCCCGGTGCCCTTGCCGAGGAGAGCCGCGCTGCTGGTCAGGTCGAGGCAATCGTCGGCGATCTGGAAGGCCCGGCCGATCCGCCGGCCGAACGCACGCAACGGCTCGCGCGCCGCCGGCGCGCCGCCGCCGGCGAGGAGGCCGACCTCGAGCGCCGCCAGGATCAGCGCGCCGGTCTTGTGGTCGTGGATCCACTCGACGAGATCGCGGCCGGCGCCCTGCGCGGGGTGCGCCGCGAGCCAACCCTGCGCATCCATGTCGCCCTGCTGGCCGCCGGCCATGCCGCGGCTGCCGGCCGCGCGCGCGAACACGGCCACCGCTTCGCCGCCACCCTGCGCCACGGCTTCGAACGCGAGCGCCTGCAGTGCGTCCCCGGCCAGCACCGCGGTCGCCTCGTCGAAGCGCACATGGCAGGTCGCGCGACCGCGCCGCAGGGCGTCGTCGTCCATGCACGGCAGGTCGTCGTGGATCAGGCTGTAGGTGTGGAGGCACTCGAGACCGGCGGCAGGGACCAGCGCGCGCGCCGGCGAACCGCCGCTCACCTCGGCGGCCAGGAGGGCGAGCAGCGGGCGCAGGCGCTTGCCGCCCGGGAACATCGAGTACCGCATCGCCTCGTGCAGGCGCCGCGGCTCCTCGCTCGGCTCGGGGAGCAGCGCCTGCAGTGCGCGCTCGATCTGCGGCTGCCAGTGCGCGGCGAACGCCGCGAAGTCCGGGAAGGAGGTCATCGGTGCGCGCGCTACTTTCTCATTCGGCGCGCACCATTCCCATCATCGCGTCGATCGCCTGGCGCGCGGTCACTCCGGCCAGCAGCACCCGGTAACCGGACGCCGCGATCCGCGTCTCGCCCCCGCGTTGGCGCAGGATCCCCTCCTCGAGCACGAGCTCGACGAGGTCCTTCTGCTTGTCGGCGACGATCGTCGCGCGCGCGACCTCGGCGCTCTCCTCGATCCGTCGTCCCGGCGCCAGACCCACGAGCAGGGCGCCGGTGAAGCTGGCGCCATCGAGTCCCTCGTAGCGCTCGAGGCGCCAGGTCCGTGGCCCCTGGGCGAGTCCGAGCAGGCTGTTCAGGCGGTCGCGCCAGAGCTCGAGCGTC
>CAZSKV010000814.1:0-2521 GCA_964607495.1 uncultured candidatus Brocadiaceae bacterium | reverse complement strand
CCGGCCTCGATGCGGAGGTCATCCTGATCGGCCCCGAACAGGATGGGGAGTACGCGAAGACGCTCAAGGAACTCGCGCACAAGGAACCCGGCGTGCGCATCCTGCCGGCGTTGTCGAACGAGCGCATGGGCGCGGCCTATCTCGATGCCGATGTCGTGCTGAACACGTCCTTGAGCGAGGGGCAGAGCCCGGTGATCCTCGAGGCCGGCATGCTCGGGCGGCCGGTCGTCGCCAGCAACGTGCCCGGCAACCAGGAGCTGATCCGCCACCGCGAAACCGGTCTGCTCTTCGAGGACGAGGAGAGCATGGCACGCTGCGTGCTGGCGCTCGCGCGCAACCGCTCGGCGGCCGGCGCCCTGGGCGTGCGGATGCGCGAGGAGTTCACGCGCCGATTCGATCCGGAGATCGAGACCGACGGACTGCTTTCGGCCTACGCGGCAGCCTGATAGCGTCTGGAGCCGCATGCGCCGGCTCATCATCGCGTCGATCCTGTCGGGAACGGGTTCCCTGTTCGCCCAGAACTTCGAAGAGCTCACGCTGGTCCGCAACAAGCCGGTTCCCTACCAGAGCGTGCTCCAGGTCCAGGGTGGCCTGCTCTACGGCAAGGCCGACGACGAGGACGAGGCGATCGGTCTCGAGAGCAAGGCCGGGATCGACGGCCATGTCTATCTGCACAGCGAGAAGACCGGCGGCAAGACGACGACACTCGACGCCTACGCGGGCCGCGACGGCTTCTACTTCGGCGCCAAGGACGGTTCGCTCGCGGGTCAGGGCACGCAGACCAGGCTCGAGTTGACCGGCCGCATGTGGCCCTTCTACCGCGAGGGTTTCTACCGCGGGAAGGACTTCGTGCCGACCGGGCGCTACGAGGGACGTGACCTGGGCGGCATGCTGGCCGCCGGGCGCGCGCTCTCCGAGGGCGTGCAACTCGACTTCGGCGCCTTCTACAAGCGCTACCTCTTCGACCGCAACGGCGACACTGCGGCCAACTACACGGTCCCCCAGGACTACAACGCCTATGGCGCGCAGATCTGGTTCGAGCAGACGACGCTGAACTTCGACCAACGCACGAAGCGCGCGATCAGCGGCTTCCAGGTCACGATCCAGGCGACCCGCGAGTTCAACGACAGTGACGGCACGATGGGCACGGCCGGGGTGTGGACGTCGACGCTGCCCGATGCGTTCTGGCGCGGGCGCGGCGCGATCGACTGGTACTTCCCGGGCGGCGACTCGGGCGCGTTCGAGCTCTACGTCAAGGCCTCGATCAGCGACGAGGGGGACCGGATCTACAACTACGACGCGCAGAAGACGATCGGCCACCTGACCGTCGATGCCGATCTCGGCTACCGCTGGGACCTCGGCGACGAGTTCTTCATCCAGCCGATCGCCAAGGGCCAGTACGTGACCGCGGTCGACGAGCAGGGCACCAACTCGAGCTCCGAGTTCTTCTACGGCCTGGGTGTGAAGATGGAGCTCAGCTTCTCGGAGGGCTTCGCGCTGCTCCTGGACTACTCCTACCTGAACAACGAGAGCCGGCCGCCGGTGTCGGTCAGTGAGGACACGTTCGGCGAGCACCAGCTCTTCACCGGCGTCCGGCTGCGGTTCTGACGAATCGCAGTGGATTCCTCGATGCCGGGGAAATAACCATGGCCGCCTGAACCTTCGACCACCGTGTTGCCATGCACTGCATCACCCTTCTTCTCGCGAGAGGGGCGCGCAGGGGCTGGCCGGATCTCTAGCTTCCGGGAGATGCGACCCCTCCTGATCGCCGTGCTCGCCACCTGCGGGCTGTCCGCTCAAGAAGCGGAATCGCGGCCGAAACCGAGTGCCGGTGCGGTCGCGCCTCCGTCACAGGCCGGGCCCGAGTCGAAAGCGCCACAACGGAACCCGTTCGTGCGCGGCCGTCTGGCCAGCCGTTACTGGCTGCGCTGGGCGAGCGGCGAGAGCGACCAGGACCTGTACGAGACGCTGACCTTGGACCTCGCGAACAAGTCGACCGACGCGGTCACCGGTCACTTCATGGGACGGTTGACCGCGGACCTGGACGGCTCGGAGGACGGGGCCTCACCTTTCTTCCAGATCCAGGACACGAGCAGCACCGCGGTCACCGGCCTCGTGTACGACGCCCATGCGGACCTGCATCGCGTGCCCGGCTTCGAGGTCGTGCGGGTCGGCCGCCAGTTCCTGTACGAGACGCCCGAGTACGTGCTCTTCGACGGGGCGCTGGCGGCGACCAAGCCCTGGGGTGCGGCCAACGTGCAGTTCTCCGCCTACGGCGGCATGACCACGCATCTGTACGAGCAGTCCGAGAGCGGCGACTGGACTTTCGGCCTGTTCGGCGAGGGCCGCGCGTGGGAAGGCAGTTGGTGGCGCTTCGACTGGATGCACCTCGAAGACGAGGAATTGCTCGGCCCGCACCAGAACGATCTCCTTGCTGCCAGGCTCGGGCAGACCGTCGGCAAGTGGCTGCGTCTGGACGCGAACTACTCGCGGCTCGAGGACGACGATCGTGATGTCGGTG
>CAZSKV010000813.1:0-6162 GCA_964607495.1 uncultured candidatus Brocadiaceae bacterium | reverse complement strand
ACCCCGCCCGCGCCGCCGAGGCCATGCAGGCGGTTGCGCCAGGCCGGCTGCGTGCGCCATTCGGCGAGGTTGCGCGCCGGCACCCCGCCGGCGGTCAAGATCACGCCGCTCGCGTAGACGCTCGCGGTCGCGCGATCGGTGAAGAGCAGCTTCGGCAGCCCGTCGATCCCGGGGCCGAGCGCCTGCCAGACGTTGTTCTGGAACTTCAGGCAGAGGCCGCGCGGGTCGCCGCTGACCCCGGCGTACAGCGCGCCGTCGAGCTCGGCGAACGCGTCGGCCGAGTAGCCGCTGACCGGCGCCGGCATCGCCTGCCAGGTGGCGCCGTTCCAGCGCGCGATCCGCTGCGCGGGCACGCCCTGCACCGCCGAGAAGCGGCCGCCGACCACGACATCGTTGCCGTAGCTGCCGAGCGCGTGGATGAAGTCGTTCGCGCTGCCGATCTGCTGCAGTTGCGTGCCGTTCCAGGTGTGGATCGCGTGCTGGAACGCCGAGCCCGTCGCGACGTAGAGCAGCCCATCACGGTGCGAGTGCACGGAGCCGACGACACCGTTCACGCTCGCGGCGACGACGAAGGTCGTCCCGTTCCATTGCTGCAGGCCGGCGCCGCCGGTGCCATACAGGCCTCCAGCGTGCGCGTAGAGGCCGTAGGGCGCGATCGTGCCGAACGCCTGCCACGTCGTGCCGTCGAAGCGCGCGATTCCCGGGAAGGGCTTGCCGTCGATCTTCGTGAACGCGCCGCTGACGACGAGCGCGTCCTGGTGGATCGCCGCCGACCAGACCGGGCCGTCGAAGGTCGCGACGCGGTTCCAGCGGTCGCCGTCGTAGATCGCGACGCCGATCGCGTGCACGGCGCCAGCTTCGCCGAAGCCGCCGGCAGCGACCCAGCGCCCGCGCCACGGCAGCAGCCGGTCGGCGGGCCGGCTCAGGCCCAGGCCGCCGCCGAGGGAGCGCCAGCCGCCGGCCATGTCGGTCGCGATCACGCAGGCCGAGGCGACCTCGAGCGAGCCGGCGGCCGGCCCCGCGATCGTGAACTGGCCGCCGGCGATCAGCTCCGATCCATGCGCGTGCAGCGCGCGGATGCTCGTGCCCTCGACGCCGCTGAAGATCCCGGTCGCCACCCCGGCGGTGCTCCAGCTCGTGCCATCGAAACGCGCGAGCGTCGCGCCCGCGTCGGTGTAGAGGCGTGTGCCGACCGCCCGCAGCGTCGTGACCGGCACGGTCGGGGCGCCGCCTCCGAGCGCGCTCCAGGTCGCGCCGTTCCAGGCCGCGACCATCTCGACGTTCGCGCCGATCTGGAACTGGCCCGCGGCGACCAGGCTGGTGCCGAAGCTCTCGAGCCCCCAGACCGTGTACGAGGCACCCGCGCCGAGCGCGCTCCACGCGGTGCCGTTCCAGGCCGCGATGTTCTTCGCGACCACGCCGCCGGCGCGGTCGAACTCGCCGCCCGCGATCAGCAGGCCGTTGTGCACCTGCAACGCGCGCCCGAACCCGACCGTGTTGTTCACCGAGATCAGGAGGCCGCTGCCCACCGGGCGCCAGGTCGTCCCGTCCCAGCGCGCGATCCCGTTCACCGGCAGGCCGCCCGCGCGGTCGAACTGACCCACCGCATAGAGCTCGTTGTTGTAGACCGCGAGCCCCCGGATGTTGGCTTCGTCATAGGAGAGCTCCAGCCCGCCGCCGAGCGGCCGCAGCGTCGTACCATCCCAGCGCGCGATGTACTTCGCCGGCTGGCCGCCCGCATGGTCGAAGATGCCCGCGAGGATCAGCTCGCCCTGGTAGACCGCCATCGCGCGCACCCAGGGGCCGAGGTACGGGTAGCTGTAGTTCACGAGATCGATGCCGGTCCCGACCGGCCGCCAGTTCGCGCCGTCGAAGCGCGCGATCCCGCGGATCACGCCGCCCTTCGCCGCGAACCACTCGCCGCCCGCGTAGAGCTCGTTCTGGTAGGTCGCGAGCGCGAACACCGTCCCGCCGAGCCCCGCGGTCGCGAACTCCGGCGACCACGAGGGGGTCTGGGCGGTGGTCGCGCCGGCGAGGAGGGCGCCGGCGAGCAGGCAGGGGAGCAGGGGGAGCAGGGGTCGGGTTCTCATCGGGGTCCGGGCGTTGGGATGGGCTTGGTTGCGGCTCGGCCCGAATGCGTGGGGAGTGGGCGCGGGCTGCCAAGAATCTGGGAGGATGGGCGGGTGCTCTGCGCGTCCGGGGGGACGCCGCGGACTCCCTCCGACCTGCGGAACCGCCCCCGACCGCCACCTCCCCGCTCAGTACTCGAACCGCACCACCACCGCCCCCGCATGCGGCCCCGAGCCGACCGGCGCGGTCGGGCTCGTCGTGTCGTAGGTGTAGCTCGCCTCCACCAGCGGCCCCCCCGGCTGCAGCGGGGTGCGCAGGATCAGGCCATTGCTGAGCGCGAACGGATACACGCTCTGGGTCGGGTCGGGGGCGACGGCCTGGGTCACGAAGTAGACGCCGAGCAGGGCAGGGTCGAGGCGCACGCGCAGGAACACCGGCGCCACGCGGCCGTTTGCGTCGCTCGCGGGCAGGGGCACGAGGCCGAGCGCGATGGTCTGCAATGGTCCGCAGAGCCCGGGCACCGGCAGGCCGAGCGGGGTCGAGCCGAGGATCAGCGTCGGCGCGGCCGCGGCGGGGGCCCCGGTCGCGGCGAAGCCGAGCTCGAGCGTGTCGAGGGTCGCGCGGGGATCGCCGGTCAGCCGGAATCTGCCGTTCGGCGTGGTGCAGCCGTCGCCGACGGACAGCGACTGGCCGTAGGTCCATTGCGTGTAGGCGCGGTCGACGGGGTAGAGCGCGTAGGCGGGCAGCGAACTCTGCGTGACCGCGAGCTCCCACAGCAGATCGTCGGCGCCGGTGTGGGTGCAGGGTTGGTCGAAGCCGAGCAGCAGATCGAACGCGGCCGGCGGCGCGGGCGGCTTCTGGCTCCAGTCCGGCAGGTTGAAGGCCTTAGTCGCGATCGCGACGCTCGCGGGCTGCTTCCAGTTCTGCGCGAAGGTGTTCGTGAACGCGCGCCAGTCGCCGGCGCCGATCCGCATACCGAGCGTCAGCATGCGTGCGGCGCCACCCGGCTGGTCGCCGTCGCGGCGGAACCCGATCGCCTTGAGCGCGCGCGGCGTCGCGGCGCGGGTCGAACGATCCACCTGCTGGAAGCGCGCCTTGGGTTGCGAGAAGAGCGCCCAGTGGTAGGCATTGCCTTCGAGGGTCGCGAGACCGGCCGGCGACACGAACGCGCCCTGGGCAGCGAGCGGACTCGCTGCCAGGATCAACGCCAGGATCTTTGCACGAGGCGAAGCGCGAGACATGGGGGCGGCACGTCGACGAGCAGCGAGAGATCCGCTGCGGCGTCGAGTGTACCCAGTCGTATCCAGGTGTGGGGGGCGCCCTTGGGCGCCAGGGTCAGCTCGGCCTTGCCGAGGCGGCAGCGGACCTGCTCCGGCACCTGGTCCCAGCGGCCGAAGAGCTCGTAGGTGCCCGCGAACTGGGCCGGCAGCTGCCAGCCATCGGCCGCACTCTCGTCGAGCAAGACGTCCGCCGCCTCGACCAGCACCGCGTTGCTGACGGCCCGTTCGCCGGCCGCGTCGAAGCGCTTGTCGTCGCAGGGATGGTTGACGACCCCGCGGTCGGGCTTGCCGCGCACCCAGAGCGTCGTGGAACCGCCACCGTCGAGGTTCAGGGCCTGCGCACAGCCGAGGTCGAGCAGGGTGCGCGCGAGCTCGTCGAAGCTCATGCCGGCCGCTTCGGGCAGGCGCCCGTCGACCGTGACCAGCAGGATCCTGCCGCTGTTGGTGAGGCCGAGCGCGGTGCGCGGATTGCGCCCGGCGATCTTCTCGAAGCCCTTGCTGATCGCGACCTTGCCGTCCCGCACGAGCAGCGGCCCGGCTGCGAGCGCGTGCGGGAGCTTCACGGGCGCGGGTCTGCCGGGGTCGAGGATCGTCACCGCCTCCTGGCGGTCGATCCCGAGAATCGCATAGCGGGCGCCGGGATCGTCGCGCAGGGTCTTGCCGTCGATCCGCAGCAGGCCGGCCGGCTCGCCGTTCTGCATGTTGAAGAAGCCGCCGTTCACCCCGGCGATGGCCGGCGACCCCTGGCCGAGCGTGCTGGTCGGCACGCGACCCTCGCCCCGGGCCAGGCGCAGGCGTGGGCGCGGCGTCGCCTGCGGATCGATCTCGAGCACGGCGACGAACTGCCGCGCACCGTGCAGCTCGGCGAAGTGCCGCGTGCGCAACGTGACACCGAGCCCGACCTCCTCGTGGCGCCAGCTCTCCTGTGCGGGCAGGGAGAGGCCGCACGCGAACAGCGCCGCGAGCAGCCGTCGTGGTCGCAGCCTCATTGCACCCGCCGCACGAGCGCGTTCGAGAGTGCGATCTGGCTGCCGACCCGGAGCGCCTGGAAGTGCGCGACGCCGCCCGCGAATTGCGGCAGGTCCGGGATCCGCACGGCCACCGTGGCGTCACCCTGCGCATCGAAGGTGCCGGCTCCGAGTGCAGCCATCGCGAGCAGGTCGAGCTGCAGCACGCCGAGCGCGCCCAGGGGCAGGAAGCCACCGGCCGCGGCGATCCAGACCACGAAGGAGTCGGCCGGCGCGCCGCCGGCCAGCGAGGTCACCAACAGGCCGTCGCGGGCCAGGGGTGCGACCGCGAGCTGCAGCCGGCCCGGGTCCAGAGGCGGCGCATCGTCGTCGACGAGCACGACCTCGCGCGCCGCGCGCGCGCCGAGCAGGTAGGCGGCTGTCGGCTGCACCGCGAGCACGACGCTCTCATCGCCTTCGATCAGCGCGTCCTGCAGCCCGCGGACCTGGATCTCGATCCCGGCGGCCCCGGCCGGGATCGTGACTGGCGAGGCGGGGGTCACGGTGGCGTCGAGGCCGGGACGCGCGGTCCCGAGCAGCGCGAAGTGCACGGCGAGCGGGCTCGTGGTCGCGCCCGTGCGCGTCAGCAGGAAGGTGCCGGCCGCGCTGCCGTCCTCACGCGCGCTCGCGGCGGTTGCTGCGACCGAGAGTATCGGCTTGCCGGGCGTCCGGTCGTCGTCGGCGATCACGACACTGGCGCGCGGCGTGGTGCCGAGGCCGTAGTCCGTGCCCGGGAGCAGCACGACCTCGACGTACTCCCCGGGCTCGAGCCGGCTGTCGTCGACCGGCAGCACGACCAGGGGCGCCGAAGCCGCGTTCGCCGGGATCGTCAGCGTGCCGGGCAGGGGCGCGAAGTCCTCGCCTGGAAGCGCGCTGCCACGCACCTGGTAGTGGACGCGCAGCGGTCCGCTCACCGAACCCGACCGGGTCACGAGCATCGAGCCCGGGTCCAGCAGGGCCTCGGCAGCCTGCGCGTCCGCCGAGCGGATCGTCACGAGCGTCGCATCGCTCAGGTCCTCGTCGTCGTCGACGACGACGGTCGCGGACGCGGCGTCGACCGCGACGCGGTAGGTGGGTGCAGGACAGATCGTCAGCGTGACCGGCTGCGCGCCCTCGACGAGGGCATCCTGCCGCGCGATCACGGGCAGGGTGATCGCCGCCTGGCCGGCCGGGATCGTGACCAGGGTGCCCAGGGGCAGGACCGCATCGCTCGGGGCATGGATGCGGATCTGCAACGGTGCGGCGAGGCTGCCGCTGCGCGTGCAGGTGAACATCCCGGGATCCCCGGATTCGCTCGCGCTCGGATCGGTCGCCACGACATCGACGGTCACGGCCGGCAGGTTCTTGAGGCAACGGTCGAAGAACGCGGCCACCAGCGCGAGGTTGCCCGTGCTCGTGAACGGGCCGCCACCGTGGCCACCACCCGGCACCGGCACGAAGCTCGCGTCGCTGCCCGCGTCGAGGTTGGCCGCCTCGTAGAACATCTCGCTGGCCGCGAAGGGCACCGTCGGGTCGAGCGTCCCGTGCTGGATCAAGGTCGGCGGGTCGTCGGGGCCCAGGAAGGTGACCGGATCGGCCGTCGCCCAGCGTTCGGGGACCTGCTGCAGCGGGCCGCCGAGCAGTTCCGATTCGGGCGATGCCGGGTCGTCGTGGTCGATCGACGGGAACTGGCTCAGCACCAGCGCATGCGTCGGACCGAACCAGTTGCAGACCGCCTGCACGCGGCTCGGCTGGTCGAGGTTGCCGCCGATGCCGCCTTCGAGGTCGACCGTCACGTTGCCGACGGTCGCGCTCGTGACGCCGCC
>CAZSKV010000812.1:0-2241 GCA_964607495.1 uncultured candidatus Brocadiaceae bacterium | reverse complement strand
AGCGTGGTGCTCGGGTTCCTCGCGGCGATGTGGCTCGCGCCGCGCGTCGAGAGCGCGTTCTGTGCGCTGCTGATCGCGCCGCTCGTGCTGCCGGCCTGCGTGCTCCTCGCGGGCGCGCTCGCGCTGCGGCTGCCGCAGTGGTTCCGCGGCCGGTTCCCGACCGGTGCCGACGCCTTCGGCTTCGCACTGGTGCTGGTCGCCGGGTCCTGGTTCTGTCTGCTGCTCGCACCGGGCGTCGAGCGGCTCTGCTTCGGAGGCGACTTCGTCGGCTTCCTCAGGAACCGCTTCGACGTCGTCTACGAACAGCGCAATGCGGTCGTGATCGGGATCGCGATGTCGTTCGCGGTGATCCCGATCATCTTCTCGATCGCCGAGGAGGCGTTCTCCAACGTCCCGCGCAACCTGGTCTCCGGTTCGCTTGCGCTTGGCGCGACGCGCTGGCAGACGGTCACGCGCGTCGTGCTGCCGACCGCCAGTCCCGGGATCTTCTCGGCGATCATGGTCGGGTTCGGCCGCGCGGTCGGCGAGACCATGATCGTGCTGATGGCGACGGGCAATACCCCGATCCTCGATCTGAGCCCCTTCAACGGCTTCCGCACGCTCTCCGCGAACATCGCGGTCGAGATCCCGGAGGCGCCGCACGGCGGCACGCTCTATCGCGTGCTCTTCCTCGCGGCGCTGCTGCTCTTCTTCTTCACCTTCGTGGCCAACACCGTGGCCGAGGTGATCCGCCAGCGCCTGCGCGCGCGCTACGCGGGACTCTGAACGAGAACCACCGATGACCACCCGGAGCGGGATGTTGACGCTGCCCAGGACCGACCGACTCGGCCGGTCCCTGGTCTGGCTCTCGTCCGCAGCCCTCGCGGCACAGCTGCTGCTGGTCGTCGGTCTGCTGCTCCTGCTCTGCAGGGAGGGACTCGGCTGCTTCTGGCCGGACCAGATCGTCGAGCTCAGGCTCGCGGACGGCAGCCGCGTGGTCGGCACGATCGAGCAGCGCGAGCCGATCGTCGACCATGCCCGCGGCAAGGCCGTGACCGGCGAACGCGTGCAGGTGCGCGTCGGCAACCGGGATTTCTTCGGCCTCGACTTCCGCTGGATCGATGCGGCCAGCATCACCGCGACCCATCCCCACGAGGAGCTCGTGCTGCTCGAGCGTCGCGAGTATGGGAACTTCTACGGGCGCGTGCTCGCGCTGCGCCGCGGCGACGAGGTCGTCGCCGAGGGCGAGGCCGCCGCCTGGCAGGCCCTGCGTGCCGAACTGCCGCGCGCCCAGGCCCGCCAGCGGGATCTCGAGGCGCTCGAGCGCGGGCCGCTCGGTGACCTCAACCGGGAGCTCGAGCGCCTGCGCCTCGCGGCGCGGGCCGCCGAGCTCGAGACCCCCGACCCGGCCCGCCTCGCCGAGCGCCAACAAGTGCTCGCCCAGGAACGCGCCGCGGTCGAACGGCGGCACAGCGTCCTCGGCGACCAGCTGCGCAAACTGCGCGAGGACCAGGCCAGCGTGCAGGTACTGATCGAAGCCGCCGACACGCAACGGAAACTGCTGCCGATCGGGCAGATCGTGCACGCGTGGCAGCCGAACACCTTCAGCTTCCTCGACCAGGCCGGCCTGTACTGCGCCCGCCTGTGGGAGTTCGTCAGCGCCGAACCAAGGGAGTCCAACACCGAAGGCGGCATTTTCCCCGCGATCTTCGGCACCGTGTTGATGGTGTTCCTGATGACCTTCGTCGTCACCCCGTTCGGAGTACTCGCCGCGCTCTATCTGCGCGAGTACGCGCGGCAGGGGCTGGTCGTGCGCATCGTCCGGATCGCGGTCAACAACCTGGCCGGGGTGCCGTCGATCGTGTTCGGCGTGTTCGGCCTGGGCTTCTTCGTCTACGGGATCGGCGGCACCATCGACCGCTGGTTCTTTCCTGCAGCGCTGCCGACAGCCACCTTCGGCACCGGCGGCATCCTCTGGGCCGCGTTGACCCTTGCGTTGCTGACCGTTCCGGTGGTGATCGTCGCCACCGAGGAGGGCCTGGCCGCGGTGCCGCGCATCGCGCGCGAAGGCTCGCTCGCGCTCGGCGCCACCAAGTTCGAGACGGTCTGGCGGGTCGTGATCCCGGCGGCTGCGCCCGGCATCTTGACGGGGGTGATCCTCGCGATCGCGCGCGCCGCCGGCGAGGTGGCGCCGCTGATGATCGTCGGCATGGTCAAGCACGCGCCGATCCCGCTCGACGGCCGGCCGCCCTTCCTGCACCT
>CAZSKV010000811.1:0-1695 GCA_964607495.1 uncultured candidatus Brocadiaceae bacterium | reverse complement strand
CGTGTCGAGGACGGCACCGATGTCCGCCACGTCCAGTGTCCTCTGGAAGTCGGGCTGGGGAGATCCGTTGCTCATCCAACGGCGGAACGTGGCCGTGCCGACGGAAGCTGGCGCGGTCAGCGTGTAGCCCTGGCGAGGCGGATAGTCGCGCGTGAACGGGGTCGTGCCGTTCTTCAGGCCGTTCCTGTCGGTCTGGTCGACCGTGATCGTCGCTGCGACCGGGGTCGACGTCACGTTCAACGGGACCCATGACGGCGTGAAGTCGTCACGACCGAACCAGATGTAGCGCGGGGTGTTGAACGAGCCGGCCGAGCCACCGTTTTGCGACATGCCGGTCGCGACCCAGGTCCGGGACTGGTAGGTGTTCTTCGCGACCGAGAGATAGTCGCCCCAACCGCCACCGCTCGGGTTGTTGGTGCCTGGCCCGGCGATGTACGTCGAGGTGAACCCACCGGCCCAGGGCTCGTAGGCGTCGCGGATGAACCCTGCCACGCCGACGGAGGTCGTGCCCGAGCCGAAGCCGATCACGCCACCCCAATCACCCGAGAAGGTGCTCACACCGAGCGCGGGGTAGGCCCAAGTGGACGTGCCCGTACTCCAGACGAGGCGTTCGGAGTTGAGCGTCGAGTCGGAGGCGTTGAAGAACGCGAAGTGCACGTACGGGTTCGGACGCCCGCCGCCGGGCGCGCTGTGCCACCCGAACCCGACCACCCCGCCCGTGTTCGCAGCCGCCAGCACGCGCTGGTCGCCACGACTCATCCAGTTGTTGCCATCCGGACCGACGTTGCTCATCCCGCCCGCATACCAGGTCGTGATCGCGCGGTCGGCCCAACTGTAGCCGGTGCCGCTCTCGGCCCAGCGGTAGACGCGGAAGGTCGAGGTGTTGACGTGCGAGCCGAAGAACATCGTGGACGTCGACCCCTGGGCCAGACGGTAGCTCGCGGTGTCATTGCGCGAGATGTAGTTGTACGAGAAGCCAGAAGCCGTCGACAGCGCGGCGAGCGGCCACCGCAGGACGACGGAGCCCAAGTAGGAACTGGCCGCGTTGAAGACGTTCGAGGCGATGTAGAGGTAGTCGGTCCCGGTCGCCACGTGCGGGAAGTCGAACCAGGCGCCGGCCGCGTAGCCGACGTTCTGGGGGGACACGTCGTAGTAGTAGAAGGTCGCGCTGCGTGCCTTGTCGCGGCTGTTGGCGATCGCGATGCGATCGATGTTGCCTGCAGCGTTGTTCACGTACTGCAGGAGCCACATCGTCATCTCGACGCCGCTGTAGGTGTGCTGGAAGGTCCACTGGTCGCAGCAGAACCCGCCGGCCGACGCCGGGAACTTGGTGTAGGGGTTCACGTACGACCAGGTGCGACCGCTGTCTTCGGACAGGGATGCGTACCAGTTGCCCGTGTAGAGCACGACGTCGCGATTGATCGAAGCGGTTGGCTCGCCGATCGTGGACTTGCTCGCGGCTGCGGAGCCGAGCGACGTGTTGTAGAAGGTCGTGAAGGCGCCCGCCGCGGGCGTCGTGGCGCCGGGCATCTGGGGTGCCGGCGAGGGCCCATCGTGGTTCAGGTTGCGCACGGGTCCGGCAGGGACCGCCGGCGGCTTGCCGGGCACGCGGGGCAGGCAGTCCAGGCAGGGCGGCTGATCGGGGATCTTGTCGGTCTTGCCGGGCGCGGTCCACACGGCGGGCGCGGCCCAGGC
>CAZSKV010000810.1:0-4273 GCA_964607495.1 uncultured candidatus Brocadiaceae bacterium | reverse complement strand
GGTCCCCGAGCAGCGCCCGCCCGCCCGGCGCGACACAGCGTTCGATGTGCCGCAGCAGCGGTTCGTAGTGCACCTTCTCGTAGGCGACATCCGCGAGCAGCACGAGATCGAACCCGGGCGGCGCGGTCTGCGTGAACCAGTCGAGCCGCAGGATCTCGGGCTGGTCGGCACCGTTGTGCTCGGCGTTGAAGCGCGCGAACTCGAGCGCGTGGGGATCGACGTCGGCGAAGGTCACGCGCGCGCCGCGCCTGGCGGCCGCGACGCCCGCCAGGCCGACACCGCAGCCCAGGTCGAGCACGCGCCGGCCCGCGAGCGCCGGCCCGCGCATCAACCAGCGCGCGACCCCGACCGAAGCCGGCCAGACGTCGGCCCAGTACGGCAGGTAGCCCGCACGGTCGTAGTGGTGCAGCCACTCGCCTTCGAGCAGGCAATCCATCGACACCGGGGTCACGAGGTCGATCGCACCGCCGGCCACCGGGATCTTGCGGCGGCGCAGGGGGAAGCGCTTCAGCACCCGGTTCTGCATCGCCTCGGGGACGCTCATCGCGCGCATTCGACGCGGGCGAGGGGCCCGGTGCAACCGCGCGACACGGTTGGCGCTGCGGGTTCGTAGAATCCCGCGCATGCCCGCTGCCCAGCTCCCCGGATGAAGCAAGGCTCCCGCCACGCGATCGCCCTCGCGACCCTAGCGATCCCGCTGGTCCTGCTCGGCGGCTTCGGGTGGGCCGAGTTGCAGCGCCTGGGCACGCGGGCCCAGAAGGCCCTCGAGGACCAGGCGCTGCAGCTGCTGAAGAACGCGCACCTGCGCCTGTCGGAGCAGCTGCGCGGCAAGTGCCAACGCCTGCTCGGCGAATTCGACTTCGGCACCGAGAGCCTCGCGCACGCGACCAGGGAACTCGCCGAACAGCACTCCGAGGTCCAGGACCTGTTCGTGCTCGATGCCGGCGGGAACCTGCTCTATCCACGCCTGCCGCCACCGCAGAGCTCGCCGCTGCCGCTGCACACGGGCTCCGCCGCCCTGGAGATCACGCTCGCCGAGGCCCAGGAGCTGGCGATGGACTGGCGCGGCGCGCTGCGCACGCTCGAGGAGTACCTCGCGCGCGGCGAACGCGATCCGCGCGCCGCCAGCGTCGATGCGAAGATGCGCGCCACGTTCCAGCTGGGCGGCATCGCGCGGCGCCTCGGGCAGCGCGAGCGGGCCGTGGAGGCCTACGAGGATTCGCGCGTGCTCGCGAGCGTGGCCGGCCGCGAACCGCCCGGCTACGGCGACGCGCCGGCCATCGAGCTGCTCGCGGGTCTCGCGCTGGCCGAACTCGATCCGCGCCCGGCGGCGCGGCTCGAACTCCTGCAGCAGATCGTCGACGGCCGTCACGACATGGTGCACGACGACATCCTCGACGAGGTGGCCACGCGCCTCGCGCGGGGGGTGCCTGCCGGTGCGCCGGAGACGGCAGCCGCGCAGGAGACCCTGCCGAGCATCCGGATGCTGCTGACCGGCCGCCGCTTCGCGCGCGAGTACCAGGCGCTGGTGTCCGAGACGATGCGCGGCCAGCTCGCGAAGCCGCCGCGCGACGAGTTCACGCTGCGGCTGTGGGCCGGGAGCATGATGCCGGCCCTGCTGGTGATCCGGCCGTGTCGTGGCGACGAGGCGCAGCAGCTCACCGAGCGCGTGCGCGCCGCGGTCGGCCCGAGCGCAGCCCCGCACTGGATCGGGTTGCGGTTGCACGCGGCCCTGGTCCTGAACGAGCTCATGGACCCGCTGCTGACGCCGGACGAGAACGGCTTCTCGCTCGCGATCCTCGATCCGACGGGAACGCCCCTGCTGCCGGCCGGGCCCCTGCCGGGCGACCAGCTCACGAGCCCGTCCGTGCACGACTACCCGACGCTGGCCGAGCTGCGCCTGCGCGCGATCCCGGTCGATCCCGAGGCGAACCTGCGCAATGCCCAGGCCGCGGCCCGCAACCGCCTGCTGCTGGTCCTCGCGCTCTGCATGCTCGCCGGCGGCGGTGCGCTCTTCCTCGTGCGCTCGGTCAATCGCGAGGCCGAACTCGCGCAGCTCAAGCTGCACTTCGTCTCCCGCGTCTCGCACGAGCTCAAGACCCCGCTCGCGTTGATCAAGATGTACGGCGAGACGCTGAACCTCGGTCGCGCGCAGGGCGCGGACCAGGTGCCGCGCTTCGGTGGGATCATCTCGCGCGAGGCCGACCGCCTCACGCTGATGATCGATCGCGTGCTCGATTTCTCCAGTCAGGAGGCCGGAACCCTGCGCTATGCGCCAGAACGGCTCGACCTCTCCGACCTGCTGCTCTCTGTCACAGATGAGTACCGCCCGCGCGTCGAGGAGCAGGGCGCGAGTCTGTCCGTTACCTTTTGTGACGAAGCCTGGGTCGACGTCGACCCGGAAGCGATGCACAACGCGATCGTGAACCTGCTCGAGAACGCCCTCAAGTACACGCCTGCCACCAGCGCCGACCGGACGATCGAGATCGACGTGGCGCGGAGCGGCGGGCGCGTGCGTCTCGAGGTCCGCGACCGTGGCGTCGGCATCCCCGAGACCGAGCGCGAGAAGGTCTTCGGCGGTTTCTACCGGGCGAGCACCGCCGGCGAGGCACGTGGCGTCGGCCTCGGCCTGAGCCTCGTCAAGCACTTCGTGACGCATCACCATGGCAGCGTGGTGGCGCTCGGACGGGAGGGCGGCGGCACGATCCTGCGCCTCGAGCTCCCGCTTGCACCGAGCGGTACGGGACCTGCCGCCGAACCGACGCCATCCTCCGGATCCGACGAACATGAAAAAGGACAGTGAGAGCATCCTGGTCATCGAAGACGAGCAGGACCTGCGCGAGGGCCTCCGGCACAACCTCGAACTCGACGGCTACCGCGTCAGCACCGCGGCCACCGGCCGCGAGGGATTGGCGATGGCGAGCAGCGAGAAGCACTCGCTGCTGCTCCTCGACCTGATGCTGCCCGAACTGCCGGGTATCGAAGTGCTGCGCAAGCTTCGCGAAGCCGGCAACCGCACGCCGGTGATCATCCTCTCGGCGCGCGGTCAGGATCACGACAAGGTCTCCGGGCTCGAGCTCGGCGCCGACGACTACGTGACGAAGCCGTTCGGTCTGGCCGAGCTCAGTGCGCGGATCCGCGCGGTGCTGCGTCGCGCCCGCCCCGGGACCACCGAGCAGAAGGACGTCTACGAGTTCCCGAACCTGCGCGTCGACTTCAAGCGCTTCACGGTCGTGCGCGACGGCAAGGAGCACCAGCTCTCGCGCTTCGAAGCCGAGATCCTGCGCCTGCTGATCCAGCGTCGCGGGGAAGTCGTGACCCGCAGCGACCTGCTGACCAAGGTGTGGGGCTATGTCCATCTGCCGACCACCCGCACGGTCGACAACCACATCGCCCGGCTGCGCAAGAAGGTCGAGAAGAACGCCGACCGTCCGCTGCACGTCGTGACCGTGCACGGCATCGGCTACCGCTTCGAGTCCGAACCCCTGT
Organism: uncultured candidatus Brocadiaceae bacterium; assembly: GCA_964607495.1. Lineage (GTDB taxonomy): Bacteria > Planctomycetota > UBA1135 > UBA1135 > UBA2386 > CAZSKV01. Next base: position 784 of record CAZSKV010000810.1, on the reverse strand, counting down.
CCACGTGAGCTTCCCCGCCCTCCGCCCTGGTTGTGCCCTCGCCGCCGTGCTCCTGGCCGGCGCCGTGCCGGCACAGGAGACCGCTTCCCGGGCCGTCACGAACCCGGCCACCACGGCAGGGGGCCCGCAGGCACCGGCCGGGATCTCGGTGCAGCGCGGCTGGCTGCGCGAGCTGCTCGACCGCGATTCCGTGGCCGCGCGCGCCGACTACGAGGCCGTCGCCGGGAACGAGACGCTGCTGCGCGAGCAACGCGCCCTCGCGCTCGCGCGCCTGGCCGAACTGGACCGCGCCCAAGGCCACCCCGACCGCGCGCGGGAGCGGGGGCGCAAGATCCAGGAACTCGGACTGCCGCTTCCCGGCGGCCCCCTGGGCCCGGACCCGACCCTGGTCCGCGCGATCGAGGAACTGCGCAAGGTCGCGACGGCCACCACCGAGTCGCAGCCCGAGGCGGCGTTGACCGAAGCGCGGCAGCGCGTCCGCGCCGCGCTCGGCGGCACGCAACTGCGAGCGCTGGTTCGCAACTACGTGCGCGTCGCGAGTCCACAGCAGCAGGCGACGCTGCAGGGCCTGCGCCAGCAATTGCGCCAGGCCGAGGGCCAGGGTGACTCGGTGCGGGCGGAGGCACTGCGCCGGGAGATCAACGACCTGCTCGGCGACCGGGCCGCCTATTGGCGGACGCGGAGCTATCGCGACGTGGCGTTCCGGATCATCGAGCTGCGCCTGGCGGGGAACGCCCACGCGGCGGCTCGCATCGAGGAGATCCTCAAGGGCGCCACGCGGCCG
>CAZSKV010000809.1:0-5294 GCA_964607495.1 uncultured candidatus Brocadiaceae bacterium | reverse complement strand
TTGTACTGGAGGGCGAGTTCGACCCCGTAGACCTTCTTCGGGTCCTCCGGGCTCGCCATGTCGGCCCGGATGTAGACGACGTCCTTGTGGATCGTCTCCTTCGCGCGGTTCAGGTCGGTGACGAACTCCTTCAACCCTTCGGGGAAGAAGAACTCCTCGTGCTGGGGCGAGCCGTCATTCGCGGTCACGCGTTCGTCGGTGAGTGTCAGGCGCAGACCGGTCGTGCCCATCAGGTAGGCGATCTCGCGCAGGCGCTTGCGCAGCACGTCGTAGCTGAACTCGGTGCCCTCGAGGACCTCGGCGTCGGCCTTGAAGCGCACGAGCGTGCCGGTCTGGTCGGTCTTGCCGATGACCTTCAGATCGCTCGCCTTCGCGCCGCGGGCATAGGTCTGCTTGTGGACCTTGCCATCGCGATAGATCTCGACCTCGAGCCATTCGGCGAGCGCGTTGACGACCGAGATGCCGACGCCGTGCAATCCGCCGGACACCTGATAGCTGTCCTTGTCGAACTTCCCGCCCGAGTGCAGCTTGGTCATGATGACCTCGAGCGCCGGCATGCCGGTCTCGTGCATGTCGACCGGGATGCCGCGCCCGTTGTCGCGCACCGAGACCGAGCCGTCCTTGTAGAGGCGGACATCGATCTTCGAGCAGCGGCCGGCGAGGGCTTCGTCGACCGAGTTGTCGACGACTTCCCAGACCAGGTGGTGCAGGCCCTTGTCTCCGGTGTCGCCGATGTACATCGCGGGGCGTTTGCGCACCGCTTCGAGCCCTTCGAGGACCTTGATCGAGCTGGCGTCGTAGCGAGGTTGTTGCTTCTGGTCAGGCATGCGAAGTTCCGCCCATCCGAAACAGCAATTGGGCGATCGGGTGCTTGGGAACGTGTTCGTTGAGTTTCTGGCGCAGCGTCTCGCGCGCGAAGCCGGCAAGCTCAGCGTAGAGCGGTGCCGAATCCACTTCGACGATCAGACGGCCGCGGCGCAGGCCGGCGACGTGGCAGTGCGGGGCCTTGGCCGCCCCGAGCGCCGCGTCCAGCGCGTCCTGGTAGGGCGTCAGTGCCGAGAAGGCCTTCAGCTCCGGCATGAGCCCTTTCAACAGGTCCGCCGCGCGCTTGGGTTGCGCCATCCGGTCACGAGCCGCTGATCGGCATCACGATGTAGGTGTAGGCCTCGCCGAGGGCGAACTTCGCTGGCGTCGCGTCGTCGCCGATCTCGATGCGCACGACGTCGAGTTCGGAGGCGCGCAGGCCTTCGAGCACGAAGTCGGGATTGAACCCGAGCGAGCCTCCCGTGCCCTTCACGTCGGCATCCATCACGAGGTCGGCCCGGCCCTTGCCGGAACTCTCGGCGGAAAGTCCGATGCTCGAGCTGTTGAAGCTCATCTTGACCATCCGCACGTCGCCGTCGGCGAGCACTGCGACCTTGCGCAGGTTGCTCTCGAGGAGCGCGCGGTTCACCTCGACCGTGGTCTCACAGGCTTTCGGGATCACGTTCTCGTAGTCGGGGAAGTTCGCCTCCAGCAGACGGCTGACCAGCATCGTCTTGCCGAGCGAGAAGGCGATCTGGTTGCCCGTGAACAGGATCGTGACGGGGTCCTTCATGCCTTCGGGGATCGCGCGCATCAGGGCTTGCAGGATCCTGGTCGGAACTACGGCGCGGCACGCGGGGGACTTGCCATCGAGGTGCTGGTAGCAGAGCGCGAGCCGGCGGCCATCCGTGGCCACGATGTGCAGGCAGTCGTTCTTGACCTCGATCAGGGCGCCGTTCACGGCATAGCGGCTCTCTTCCTTCGCCGCGGCGAAGGTCGTCCGCCGCAGCATGTCGAGCAGCACCCCGCCCGGCAGCGCGACCTGGCGTTCGCCCGTGAAGGCCTTCTCGGCCGGGAACTGTTCGGGATCCTCACCGAGCAGGATGAAGGTCCCGCCGCCACTCTCGATCTCGCAGCGGAACTCCTTCGTCTCCAGCGAGATCGTCGGGTCGGCGATCTCGCGCAGCAGCGCGCCGGTCTCGCGCGCCGGGAGGAGCACACGCCCTGGCTGGCTGACCTTCACCGAGTCGAGGGTCACGCGCGCCGCCATCTCGAGATCGGTCGAGAAGAACACGACCGAGTCCTTCTCGGCGCGGACCAGCACGCTCTGCAGGATCGGCTTGGGGCTCTTGGCTGGAACGATGCCGGCGACGATCGCGAAGGCTTCCTGCAGTTGTTGACGATCACAGAGCAGCTTCATGGTCTCTACGTCGAGTTGCGAGTGGGATGAGCTTCGACCGGTTCAAGGCGCGAGGGAACTCCGACCGGAGAGAAGAGAAGAAGCGAAGCTAAAGCTCGTCTTCGCCTCCATCGGGCCGTCGCGAGTGTGGAGAGCGTAGCCCGGGGCCGCGACAAGTTCGATCGTACAGGGCCTGGCGGCGGATGGACGCGCGTGGCGGGTCCTGGAGAACCACGCGCGGATGCCGGGACGCTTGCCCACAAGGTGATCGGACTCGGGGAATCCGCGCCGTCACGCGCGCACTCTCCGCAGGGAATGCAGAGCTCCCCGCACGCCTTCCGCCGGGTCTGCACGGGTTTCTTGGCGGCGGCATCGCCAAGGCATGGGGGGAGCGTCGGGCGGCGAGCCGAACCGATGTCAAAAGACCAGCCGCGGGTCGAGCCAGGGCCGGGCCTGGCCCGGAGCGCGGACGCCCAGATCACGCGATCCCCCTGGCGGCTCAGTGCCGACCTTGCAGGCGCGAGCCGATCGTCCCGAGCAGATCCCGGAACATGCGATCGGTCTCGGCGCGGGTCTTCACCTTCTGCACCGAGTAGAGCACGGTCGTGTGATCCCGGCCGCCGAACGAGCGCCCGATCTCCTCGAGGGAGTGGGTCGTGAGCTCGCGGGCCAGGAACATCCCGATCTGGCGGGGCAGGGTGTGGGCCTGGCTGCGGCTCTTGCCGGTCAGGTCGCGGACCGTGACCGAGAACTCCCGGGTGATCAGCTCGATGATCTCCTGGAGCGAGACCTGGCTGGCCTTGAGCGGCACCGCCCCGCGCAGCGCCTCCTCGGCCAGGCTCAGGTCGATCTCCCGCTCCATGAGCGTCGCGAAACCGATCACCTTGATGATCGCCCCTTCGAGCTCGCGGATGTTGGTCGAGACCCGCTCGGCGATGAAGTAGGCGACATCGTCCGGGAGGTCGAGGCCGCGCATGCGTGCCTTGCGCTTGACGACCGCGATCCGGGTCTCGAAGCAGGGTTGCTCGACCTCGGTCACGAGCCCCCACTTGAAGCGGGAGATCAGCCGGTCCTCGATCTCGGGGATCTCGAGGGGCGGATGATCGGACGAGATCACGATCTGCTTCTGCTGGTTGTAGAGCGCGTTGAAGGTGTGGAAGAACTCTTCCTGCGTGCGCCCCTTGTTCGACAGGAACTGCACGTCGTCGACGACCAGCACGTCGGCGTTGCGATAGAAGCCGCGGAACTCCTCGAGCTTGCCGGTCTGGATCGCGTGGATGAAGCGGTTCGTGAACTCCTCGCACGACATGTAGAGCACGCGCGACTTCTTCTGGCGGCGCAGGATCGCATGGCAGACGGCCTGCAAGAGGTGGGTCTTGCCGAGGCCGACGTTGCCATGGATGAAGAGCGGGTTGTAGGCGCGGCCTGGGTTCTCGCCGATCGCGAGGGCCGCCGCATGCGAGAGGCGGTTGCAGGGCCCGACCACGAACTGGTCGAAGGTGTATCCCGGGTTCAGGACGATCTCCCCGAGTGCGCCGAGGGTGGTGACCGTGCGCCCACCCTGGTTATCCGTTGCGGCGCCGATCACGCCGGCATCGGGGCAAGGATCGCCCGCGAGCCCCGCGGACGGCTTCGCGAGGGGCACGGCCCCTTCCTCGGCGCGCGTGAACACATCGAGGATCTCGGCTTGCGGCCGTGCCTCGGCCGCGCCGGCGGTGTCGACCTGTGCATCGCAACCATGCGTGGTGATCCGCACGCGGAACGTCGACGGGTTGAGCTGCAGCGGAATCCAGCCGATGCGCAGGGCTGCGGCCTGCACCGACTCCTGGATCATCGTCAGGTAGTTGCGGGTCAGCCAGTCGCGCACGAACCCCGTCGGGACGCTGAACTCGACCTCTTCCTTGGCCATGCGCACGAGACGCAGGCCGCGGAACCACGAGTCGAACTGCTCTCGGCGCAGGCGCTGCTGGAGCTCGCGCTTCACTTCCTCCAGGAACGACGGCGCTGACATCAGGTCGGTCATGGCTTGTGGTGAAGTGCTCTCACAGCGGACAGAACAGCGCCCATCCGGGGTCCAAACGGCGTGCCGGGCCGCGAGACGCGGGGCGAGGAGGGGTGCTGACCGAACCTGACGAGAGCTTGACTGGCGACTCGATCCCGGACGGGGCTTCCGGTGCGAACGGGAGCCGGTCCGTGATCACGAAAAGGAAACCAGGACTCGCTCGATCAGGCGGATCGGACGGGTCCTCGACGAGGTCCCCTTCTTAGCGAGCCGTCGGCCGTCTGCAAAGAGGGCCACACCTAAGTTTTTCGCAGCTGCAGAATCCGAGCGTGCGGTGTGCGCGCATCACTGCGACGGTGTCTCGCGCAGGCGCAGGACGACGGTGCGCACGATCGCTCCAGCGGCTGTCGCAGTGGCAGTCGACGTCGTCGCGCCGAACGAGAAGCGCACGCTGCGGCGTGCGGATTCCTCGTCGATCTGCATCGCACGCAGGACGCGCGGCGGCAGCGGCGAGCCCGACGAGCAGGCGGCTCCTTGGGAGACCTCGATGCCCGCGAGGTCGAGCGCCGGCAGCAGCACGCGTCCATCCGCGAGCCGCGAGAACGCGAGCATCAAGGTCCCCGGCAGGGCCGGTTCGGTGGTCAGACGCTCGGCGATCCCGGCGCCGAGCGCGGTGACGAACGCGTCGCGGGCCGCGCGCATTGCGGCGGCCCGAGCCGCGGTCTCGGCCACCGCCAGGGTCACGGCGAGCGCGGTGGCGGCGCACAGGGCCGGGCTCTCGGTGCCCGCGCGCAGGCCCCGCTCCTGGCCGCCGCCGCGCAGCAGCGGGCGCAAGGCCGCGCGCGCGCGCTCCCGGACGACGAGCACGCTCTGGCCGCGGATTCCGCCAGCCTTGTGGGTCGAGAATGTGACCGTGTCGGCCCGCGTGAGCACGCCGGCGAGCGGCACCTTGCCAAGTGTCTGCGCGGCATCGACATGCAGTGGCACCCCGAGCCTGGCCGCGAGCTCCGCCGCAGCGTCGAGGGGCTGCAGGGTGCCGACCTCGTTCTGGGCATGCGCGAGGCAGACGAGGCCGACGGCCTGGCGTGG
>CAZSKV010000808.1:0-5219 GCA_964607495.1 uncultured candidatus Brocadiaceae bacterium | reverse complement strand
GACCTTCGGGCCGTCGGCCACCCGCTTCTCGCCGGTCAGGACGACCGCCGCGGCACCGTCGCCGAAGAGTCCAGTCGAGATCAGGTTCGCGACCGAGACGTCCTCGCGCTGCAACGTCAGCGAGCAGAGCTCGACCGAGAGCAGCACCGCGACCTGGTCGGGGTAGGCGCGCACGTAGTCGGCCGCACGCGCGATGCCGGCCGCGCCCGCGACGCAGCCGAGGCCGAAGAGCGGCAGGCGCTTCACGTCGGTGCGCAGCTCCATCTTGTTGATCAGCTTGGCGTCGAGCGAGGGGCTCGCGATGCCGGTCACCGAGGTGCAGAAGATCGCATCGACGTCGCGCGGGCCGAGCTCGGCGCGGTCGAGGGCCTGGCGCAGCGAGTGCTCACCGAGGCCGACCGCGGTCTCGATCCAGGCGTCGTTGGTCTGCCCGAAGGTCATCGGCTCTGCATACCGCTCGAGCGGCAGCGCAAGGTGCCGGCGCGCGACCTGCGTGTGCTCGTGGAAGCCGCCCAGACGCCGCAGCAACTCGGGGCGCCCGGCCCAGATGCCCGCCAGGGCCGCGAGGATCTGCGTCTGGTCGTAAACGTGGACGGGCAGCGCCGTGCCGGTGGAGGCGATCTTCATCAGGTGATCCTGGGGAGTGGAAACAGGTATGGCACACGCTGCCGGCAGGTCATGAAAGTGCCGCAAGGAATCCCGCAATCGGGGGCGGCATCCGTCAGCGCTCCTCGACCTTGCGCAGCGTGACTACCCCTTCGCTGCCGGTGAAGCGCAGCCAGCCCGGGGCGGCCTCGGCCTGCGCCGGGTCGCCATCGTCCTCGCTGCCAGCACGCAGCAGCACTTCGCTGCCGCGCAGGGACCAGCGTCCGGACAGCACCTGGAACGCCGGGAAGGCCCCGGCTTGGACCAGGGCGGCGCCCGTGTACTGCCCATCGCGGCCGAACCAGTAGTAGACCTTGCGCAGACTCGCGGCAGCCTGACCGGTGATCGCCGTCGACTCGAAGAGTCCGTCGAAATCTTCGGCCTTGGCGCCGACCATCGGCACGGTGACCGTCGGTTCGACGACCTTGCGCTGCTCGGGAGCGATGACGTTCGACGGGATCAGGCAGCCGGTGAGCAGGAGCAGTGGCAGCACCACGAACCGGTGACGCACGCGCATCCTCAATCCACCTTTCCGGCACCGCGGAGGCGCAGCGCCAGCCAGATCCTGACCTGATCGTCCATCTTGATCAGGCCGAGTTTGCTGGGCACCTCGATCCCGAACTCGGGCAGGCGCAACGGCGCCTCGCCTTCGATACACAGGCGCCGCGCCTCGTCGATCGTCAGCGTGACCGGCAGTGTCAGCGGTTGGGTCTTGCCGCGGATCGTCAGCCGCCCCGTGGCCTTTCCGGCCACCGAGAGCTTGCCGGCGTCGATCCGGTCGGCCGTGAAGGTCTCGAGCTCGAAGCGGATCGTCGCGTGCTGATCGGTGGCCAGGTGCTCCCGCATCGCGGCGTCACGGCCCTCGAGGCCGCTGACCAGGGTCTTGGCCTCCACCACGATCCTGCCCTCGGGATTGGTCTCGGGATGCGCGAGATCCGCGACCACCGTGCCGGAGACGGCCGAGGAGACGCCAGTGAAGTCGTGCAACGTGCTCTTCGCGTCGAAACCCACGCGCGAGAGCGATGGCAGGATCTCGTAGCGCTGCCGCTGGTCGAAGCGGAACTCGTTCGCGGCCAGGTCGAAGGCCAGGAAGCTGCGCTTCTTGCGCGGCGTCGGCGGACTCGGCGGCACCGAGGCCGGCATCGACCCGGGTTGTGCCGCCACCGGATGCTGCTCCTCGACGCCTGGCGCGGCCGCGACCTGCGCCGGCCGCGACTCAGCCACTGTGTGGAGCTCCGCCAGGCTCCGGGTCATCGCTCTTTCCTGTCCGGCGACGCGGGCTTCGAGCGCGGTGATCGCCGTCGCGAGGCGCGTGACGGCCGCTTCGAGCGCTCGATCGCGGTGGTCTGCGTCCTCGCCGAGGCCGGCGGCGAGACCTTCGAGACCCTTCCGGGTCGCCTCGTGCAGGGTCTGCACGTCGCGCCCGAGGGTGCCGACCTCGTCACGCAGCAGGGCGACCGGATCGTCCTTCTGTGCTGGAACCTCGGTCCCGGTGCTCAGGGTCACGCGGACCTGGTCCTTGGCCATCTTCCAGGCGACGAGGCCGCCGCCGGTCCAGAGCACGAGCGCCAGGGCGCCGCAGACTTGCAGGAGTTTCCGGGTCATGCCCACTCGCCAAGCAAGGCGCGGGCCAAGCGCGCTGTTCGTGGCCCGTGCGCGGCATGCGGGCGGGGAGCGTTGCAAGACTTACAACGCCCTTGCAAGAAGTGCATCGGGCGGCGGGTCGCGACCACGTTGCGAACGGCCCGCGCGCTGGGGCGGATCGGTTCCCAGGTCGCGGCACGCAAGGTGCTAGGTGCCCGGCCGAATGGACGCGAAGCGCTGTGCGGGTCTGCTGCTGCTGCTCGCCCTGCCGACCCTGTGGCTTGGCCAGCGCCAGCTCGCGCTGGAGGTCGACATCGAGAACCTGGCGATGAAGTCGATCGGGACCGCGGAGGCGCAGGCGATGCAGCGCCGGCTGGCCGAGTTCGGGGACGAACACACGGTGATCGTGCTCTACGAACCGATCGGCGCCGCGGCGACGGTGTGCGAGCAGGACCGGCCGACAGGGCTCGTACCGGAGCTGCGCAAGCTGCCTGGGGTCAAGAACGTGCGCGAGATCCCACGGCCGGCCGAGGATGCGTTCGTGTATGCGATCGACATCGGGGCTGCCGCCGACGGCACCTATGCCGAACGCGTGCGCGCGGTCGCCGTCTGTGCCGAGCGCGCCTCGCCACCCCTCTTGCGGGTCGCAGTGACCGGGCAGCCGCTCGGCGAGATCGCGATCGCCGAGGCGGTTGCGGCCGAGCGCCGCCTCGTGCTGCCACTGATCGGTGGCGTGCTCGCCGCGATCCTCTGGATCGGCTACCGGCGCGTCTCCCTCGTCCTCGCGATCCTCGCGCCGGCTCTGGCCGGGATAGCCTGGACCGGCGGCCTCTTCGCGCTGCTCGGGTATCGCATCGACCCGGTGTCGGCACTGCAGGATCCGGTCCTCTTGACCGTGGGCGTCGCCGCCGCGGTGCACCTGGTCGAGGCCTGGCTGCGGCACCGCTCGCGTGGGCAACGGCCTGATCGTGCCGCCGTGGCTTGCGCCAGGGAGCTGATCCGGCCGACGTTGCTGACTGCGGGCACTACGGTCGCCGGCTTCTCGAGCCTGGCGCTGGCGAGCATCCCGGCCGTGCAGCGCTTCGGCCTCACGATCGCCGCTGGCGTGGTGTTGACCACGGTGCTGACCTTCGCGATCACGCCGGCATGGCTGTGCCTCTTCGCGCGCGGTGCGGCCTTCGCGCGGATCCGCCGACCTGTCGGGCCCTCGGTCAGCCTTTCGCGCGCGATCGCGCTGTGGACCCGCGATCACGCCCGGGCGATCACGATCGTGACCGTGATGCTGGCGTGCCTCGGAAGTCTTGGCTGGGCACGCCTCGGTGTCGACACCGACCCGATCCGGCTGCTCCCCGAGCGGCATCCGTTCCGGGTCGCGACCGACCGGGTTGCGAAACGTCTCGGGGGCATCGAGACCTTCGACCTGATCCTGCCCGCTCGGGATCCGGCGCCAGGGATGTTCCGACTCCTCGGTTTGCAGGCCGAACTGTCGCGTCTCGATGGCGTCGTGAGCCTCGCCGGGCCACCGCGGCAGGCGGACTCCGGCGCACGACTCGTGCGCCTGCTGTTGCGTCCCGACGGCACCAGTGCCAGGGAGCGGCTCTTTGCCGCGAGCGAACGTCTGGCCGCCAGCCGCGGCTTTCCTGATGCGGTCGCCACCGGGCCATCGGTGCAGGTTGCGCGCGACTCCGGTCGCTTCGTGCGCGGGCAGTGGAATGGCATGATCGCGACGCTCTGCGTGATCTGGCTGGTGATGGCGATCGGCCTGCGTTCCACCTGGCTCGGCTTGCTCGGCCTGCTGCCGAACGCCCTGCCGTGCGTGCTGATCTATGGCGGCCTCGCGGCGCTCGGGCGGCCGCTCTCGGTCGCCTCGGCGATGATCGGCTCGGTGATGCTGGGCCTGATCGTCGACAACACGATCCACCTGCTGCATCGTTTCCGCGAGCAGCGCGCACGCGGAGAGAGCCAGCTGAGTGCTGCCGCACACACGCTGCACAGGACCGGCCGCGCGATCCTGCTCGGCTCCCTGGTGCTCGCGCTCGGCTTCGGTGCCGGAGTGTTCGGAGCTCTGGCCACGACGCGAGAGTTCGGTGTGCTCGCGGCGATCACGATCCTGCTCGCCATGGCGACGAACCTGACCCTGGTGCCCGCCATGATGAGCTATCGCCGCCGGACCAGGCGTGGCGCACTCCAGGAGCTCCCCCATGTCGCCGTCGCAAGCTGACGTCCTGATCGCCGGCGCCGGCCCGGCCGGCGCGCACCTCGCGCTGCGTCTCGCGCGCGCCGGGTTCTCCGTGCTGCTGCTCGATCAGAAGCGCTTCCCACGCGACAAGCCCTGCGGCGAGTTCATGAGCCCCGAGTGTCTGCCGATGCTCGAGGATCTCGGCCTGCGCAGCCTGCTCGATGGCGCCGGGGCCAGGCGCGTACGCGGTATGGACCTCTTCGGCTACGGCCACCATGCGCGCGGCAGCTTCGGACCGGTCGCCACGGCCAAGGCGCCGTTCGCGTTCGGCTACGCGATGCGGCGCGAGGTGCTCGACACGCTGACCCTGCACGTGGCCGCCGCGCGCCCCGAGGTCACGGTGCTCGAGGGCTGGCGCGTCGCGGACCTGCGGCGCGACGCGGACGGCCGTGTGGTCGGCGTGATCGCGCTCGACCCGGCCGGAGAGCCACGCGAGCTCGGCGCGAGCTGGACGGTCGGCGCCGATGGACTGCGCTCGCGGGTCGCGAACCGCCTCGGCGTGCGCCGGCCGGTGCCCTGGCTGCAGAAGTTCGCGTTCGTGCTGCGCTATGCCGGCGAGTTCCCGCAGGACCACGCCGAGGTGCACATGTTCCCGGGCGGCTACTTCGCGGCGTCGCCGGTCGACGGCGGCCACTTCACGGTCAACCTCGTGATCGATCAGGCCGTGGTTCCTCCCGGACGGTCCCAGGTCGAGGAGATGCTCGCGAGGACGTTGGCGGCGACCCCACTGCTGGCCGAGAAGGTGCGCGGC
>CAZSKV010000807.1:0-8029 GCA_964607495.1 uncultured candidatus Brocadiaceae bacterium | reverse complement strand
CGTGTGGCCGGGCCGGCCGAGGATGCGGCGCGCCTTGCCGGGCACCGTCATCACGTTGACCTTGACGACGTGCACGTTGAACAGCGCCTCGATGGCCTTGCGGATCTCCCGCTTGTTGGCCGCCTTAGCGACCTTGAAGGTGTACTGGCCGCGGATGTCCTGCAGGACCGTCGACTTCTCCGTGACCCGGGGTTTCTTGATCAGGTGGTAGTAGAGCGAGGCGTTGGCCATGGGAGTCCCTCAGGTCATTCCTTCTCGGGCCGCTTCTTGCTGGCCGCAGCCTTCTGCTTGAGCATCTCGAAGGCCTTCGGAGTGACGATCACGTGTTCCCGCACGAGCACCTGGTGCGCATTGAGATCCGCGACCGTCTTGACGTCGACGTGCGGCACGTTGCGCAGCGACAGCCACAGGTTGCGGTCGGAGGCCTCGGTCACGACCAGGGCGCTGCGTTCGGCGCCGAGCGCCTTCAGGATCTTGCAGGCCGCCTTCGTGTTCGGCTTGCCGGTCGGCCAACCCTCGGCGATCGCGATCTCGCCGTCGCGCAGTTTCGCATAGAGCGCGTTGCAGAGCGCGACGCGGCGCGACTTCGTCGGCATGTGGAACGAGTAGTCACGCGGCACCGGACCGAAGGTGATGCCGCCGCCCCGCCACAGCGGGGACTTGGCAGTGCCCATGCGGGCGCGGCCCGTGTGCTTCTGCGGCCACAGCTTCTTGTTGGGTCCGTTGACCTCACCGCGCGTCTTGGTCTTCGCAGTGCCGGCACGCCGATTGGCCTCGTACATCACGAGGGCGTTCTTGAGCGTGCGGCCGAGAATGCGGTCACCGAAGACCGAGGGATCCACCTCGGCCTGCGCGACCTGCCCTCCGGCGTACGTCTTGACCTGGACCATCTTGAGCCTGACCTGCTTCGTTCGAGACCTGGCGCCCTCCGGAACGAACCGGAGTACGCGAAAAGACGACAAAGACCGTCAGCGGCCTTCCGGCCACTGGCGGTCGCGACCACCGCAGTGCGTGGCGACACGCCACGCCTGTCCTAGTGCTTACGCCTTGATCCGGATGTCGACCCCAGCAGGCATGTTCAACTTGCTGAGTGCGTCCACCGTCTTGGAGGTCGGCTCCGAGATGTAGATCAGGCGCTTGTGGGTGCGGATCTCGAATTGTTCGCGACTCTTCTTGTCCACGTGCGGCGAGCGAAGGACCGTGTAGCGCTCGATCTTGGTCGGCAGCGGCACCGGGCCTGCGACGCGCGCGCCCGTGCGTTTGGACGTCTCGACGATGTCCAGCGCAGCCTGATCGAGGGCCTCGTAGTCGTAGGCCTCCATGCGGATTTGAATCTTTTCCTGCATCGGACTGCGGTGTTCGGCTGCTCCGACCGCCAGATTGCCAGCGGTTGGTCTTTCGCTCTAACTCTTTATGAACAAGAGGGTTGCGTCAATTCTTTGACGCCCTCATACACAAGGAAGAAAGACTCTAGCGAGGCTGTCAAGACCGGTCAAGGCTCCGCAGCGCTTTTTCTGCCTCCGAACCCTTCTCCGGGGCCCTTGGCACCAGCCCCACCGTGGCGAGCTGGACTTCGCCCAGGCCACGGGTCAGGGACCGCAATCGGGTCGCATAGCCGAGCATCGCCGCCAGGCGCACTTTGCCGGTCACCGTCGCCTGATCGCCCGCGGCGTTGACCAGTCCCAGGTCCGCACCACGACTGCCGAGGTCGCCCAGGACACCCGAGAGGTGGGCCACCGGGCACTCGACCTCGAACTCGCAATAGGGCTCGAGCAACCTGGTTCGGGCTGCTTCGGCCGCCTTGCGCACCGCGACCCGCGACGCCTCGAGCGTGACCAGTAGCGCGCGGTCGGCAGGCCCAGAGGCGCGCGTGCGGATCAGGCTCAGGGCCAGGTCCCTGGCCGGAGCAGCATGGCGCAGCCCGGTGCGCAGCATGCCGGCCAGCTCCTCGAGGACGGCGAGGCGATCGGACCGGCCCGCCTCCCCCACCGGCGTCGCACAGAGATCCGCAACCACAGCCGGACCGAGACCCGGGCGGGGTTCGAGCAGGACTTCGACCTCGGCGGTCGCCTCCTGCGGCGTTCCGGCATCCCGGCGGCACTCGGCCGCGGCCCCGGCCGATCCGGCAATCGCCTCCCAGACCGCCACCTGGGGCGTTCCGAGTCGAACCCGCTGCCGCAAGGACTTCTCGACCCGCTCGCAGAACACCTCGAGGTGGAGCTCCCCCATGCCACTGACCGTCAGGGTCCCGAGGCTCGGGTCGAAGTGCAACGCGAGGGTGGGATCCTCGCGCACCAGCTTCGCGGCCGCGCGCTGCAGCTCCGGGAACGCGGCGCCGCTCTCCGGCTCGAGCGAGGCGACGAGCACGGGCTCGGGAAAGCGCATCGCTTCGAGACGGATCGGATGGCCCAGCGCGTGGATCGTGTCGCCCGTGGTCAAGCCGCCTTCGACCGCAACGGCAACCACGTCGCCGCTGCCGGCAGAATCCAACGGTTCGCGTTCCCCGGCGTGGACCCGCCAGAGGCCGAGCACCCTGGCCGCCTCGGCCCGTCCGGCAACGCCGACGAGGTCACCAGGCGCGAGTTGGCCGGAGTAGAGGCGGATCAGACTCGCGAGGCCGAGTTCGTCCTCCTGCAACTTGAAGCAGAGGCCGCAGAGCGGTTCGGTGCGGGCTGGTTGCCGGCTCGTCGCGGGATCGTCGCAGGCCGGCACCGGTCCGATGTCGACGGGCGAGGGCAGATAGCGGCACACGGCGTCGAGCAGCCAGGCCACACCCTGGTTGTGGAGCGCGGATCCACAGAGCACGGGCACGGCGCGGCGCTGTCTGCAGGCGTCGCGGATCGCCTGATCGAGGTGCCTGGCGGAGATGGGCCGGCCGGCCACGTACTCGGCGAGGACCGTCTCGTCGCTGTCTGCGAGGGATTCGATCACCTGCAGCCGCCACGGCTCGGCCGCGAACGGCCCGTGTTCAGCGGGATCCAGCCGGTCCGTGCTGCCCCGCACGACGTCGTGCAACGCGACCAGCTGGTCCCCCACGCGCTCGGGGACCACGAGCGGCAGGAACGTCGCCCGCAGGCGGGCGCGGAGCGACGCCAGCGCCCCCGCGAAGTCCGCGCTCGGACGATCCAGCTTGTTGACGAAGACCAGGCACGGCACACCGCGCTCGGCTGCGCGGCGCCACACGATCTCGGTCTGCGACTCGACACCACGCACGCCGTCGACGACGACGATCACGCCATCCAGCACGCGCAGCGCCCGATGCACTTCGGCCGTGAAGTCGACATGGCCGGGCGTGTCGATCAGCTGGATGCGATACCCCTTCCACTGCACGGTGGTGACCGCGGAAGTGATCGAGATGCCCCGCTGCTGTTCCTCGGGCATCCAGTCCATCGTCGCGGTCCCCTGGTCGACCTCGCCGAGATAGCGCTGGCGGCCGGTTGTGAACAGGATGCGTTCCGAGAGCGTCGTCTTGCCGGCGTTGATGTGGGCGACGATGCCGATGTTGCGGAGCTGCGACTCCGGCGCGGACGGGCTCGGTGCCTGGCTCATGACCACGGGTTGACGGAAACGAAAACGGCCCGCACTCCGGCGGGCCGCTCCAGGATAGTCGCAACGCGGGTTGCGATCGTCACCAGGCGAAGTGGCTGTAGGCGCTGTTCGCCTCGGCCATCTTGTGCACGTTCTCGCGCTTCGTCACGGCTGCGCCCTGGTTGTTGTAGGCGTCGAAGATCTCGTCGGCGAGACGCTTTGCCATGGGCTTGCCGCGCTTCTGGCGGGCCATGTCCACGATCCAGCGGATCGCGAGGCTCTGCTGCCGCTTCTTGCTGACCTCCATCGGCACCTGGTAGGTGGCGCCACCCACGCGGCGCGAGCGGACCTCGAGCTGCGGCTTCACGTTGTCGAGCGCCTTCGTGAAGATGTCGACCGGCTCGGCCTGCACCTTCTGGCAGACGAGATCCATCGCGTCGTAGAAGATCTTCTCGGCAGTCGCCTTCTTCCCCTGCCACATCAGCTTGTTGATCAACTTGCTCGCCAGCTTCGAGCTGTAGCGGGCATCCGGCTTCACGAACACATCCGTCGACTTGTAGGAGCGGGGCATGGTTGGTCCTGGTCTCGACTAGCTCACTTCTTGGGCCGCTTGGCGCCGTACTTCGAACGGCTGCGATGGCGGCCTTCGACGCCGG
This sequence comes from uncultured candidatus Brocadiaceae bacterium, assembly GCA_964607495.1. Lineage (GTDB taxonomy): Bacteria > Planctomycetota > UBA1135 > UBA1135 > UBA2386 > CAZSKV01. The sequence continues at coordinate 3,845 of CAZSKV010000807.1, read as the reverse complement.
CGGCGTCCAGGCAACCGCGCAGGACGTGGTAGCGCACGCCCGGCAGGTCACGCACGCGGCCGCCGCGGATCAGCACGATCGAGTGCTCCTGCAGGTTGTGCCCTTCTCCAGGGATGTAGACCGTGACCTCCTTGCCGTTCGAGAGCCGCACGCGCGCGATCTTGCGCAGCGCGGAGTTCGGCTTCTTCGGGGTCATCGTCTTGACCTGCAGGCAGACACCGCGCTTCTGCGGACAAGCATCGAGCACCGGAGACTTGCTCTTGGTCTTGACCTTGTTGCGGCCCTTGCGGACCAGCTGGTTGATCGTGGGCATCGAGTTGGCGAATCAGCGGCGCCGCGCGCGCCGGGAAAAAGGGTCGGGAAGCTTAGTCGTGGATCGCGGGAATGCAACAGGGCGCGGACACGGGGGCAGGCTGGCGCGGCTCACGGCTCGGAGCCGCCATCCACGACCGCCGGTGGCGCCTTGGCGGCCTCCTCCTCGAGACCCTCGAGGCGGATGACCGGTCCACCGAGGTCGGCGCCGGCGCGACGCGCGGCGCGACCGATCTCCTCTGCCGCCGCCTGCAGGTCGACGTTCTTCTGCACGCGGGTCTTGAGGTAGTCACGGAACCCGGTGCCGGTCGGCACCAGGTGCCCGAGGATCACGTTCTCCTTGAGCCCGACGAGGTTGTCGCGCTTCCCGGCGAGAGCGGCTTCGGTCAGGACCTTCGTGGTCTCCTGGAACGAAGCGGCCGAGATGAACGAATCCGACTGCAGCGAGGCCTTCGTGATGCCGAGCAGGAGCGGCGAACTCGTCGCCGGCTTCTTGCGCTCCTTCACGAGCCGCTCGTTCTCGCGCCGGAAACGGAACTTGTCGACGACCGCGCCCGGCAGGAAGTCGGAGTCGCCGGGGTCGTTGACCTGCAACTTGCGCATCATCTGGGCGACGATGATCTCGATGTGCTTGTCGTCGATGCTGACGCCCTGCGCGCGATAGACGGACTGGATGTCGCGCAGCAGGTAGCCCTGCACTTCCTTCTCGCCGTTGATTGCGAGGATGTCATGCGGCACCAGCGGCCCGTCGACGAGTGCCTCGCCGGAACGGACGACGTCGCCACGGTGGACGCGCAGGTTCTTGCCCTGGGGCACGAGGTGCTCGCGTTCCATGCCGCCCTCGCCCTTGACGATGATCGTGCGCTTGCCGCGGCGCTTGTCGCCGAGTTCGACCACACCGTCGATCTCCGACAGCACGGCCGGGTCCTTCGGACGGCGGGCCTCGAAGAGCTCGGTCACGCGCGGCAGACCGCCCGTGATGTCCTGCGTGCCCTGGATCTCGCGCGGCGTCTTCGCCAACAGGGTGCCCGCGACGATGCGCTGGCCGTCCTCGACCTCGAGGTAGGCCTTCTCCGGCAGCGGATGGATCGCCGCGCGGTTGCCGTTGTCGTCTTCGATGATGACCTGCGGGTGCAGCTCGCCCTTGTGCTCGATGATGACCTTGCGCACGACCCGGCTCTCGGGATCACGCTCGGCGCGGAAGGTCTTGCCCTCGAGGACCTCCTCGAAGCGGACGATGCCCGACACCTCGGCCAGGATCGGATGGTGGTGCGGGTCCCACATGCACAGGATCGAGCGCTCGGCGACCTCCTGACCATCCTTGACCCGCAGGACGGCGCCCAGCGGGATCGAGTAGCGCTCGATCTCGCGGTCCTTCAAGTCGACCAGGATGATCTCGCCGCGGCGCTTGAGCACGACGCGCTCGCCATCGGCCCGCTCGACGATCTGCAGGTTCGCGTAGCGTGCGCGGCCGGCGCGCTTCACCTTGATCTCCGACTCCTCGACCTTCTTCGAGGCCGTGCCACCGATGTGGAACGTGCGCATCGTGAGTTGCGTGCCCGGTTCGCCGATCGACTGCGCAGCGATGATGCCGACCGCGAGGCCGGGCTCGACGAGCTGGCTGCGCGACAGGTCCATGCCGTAGCAGAGCGCGCAGATGCCCAACGAGGCCTCGCAGGTCAGCGGGGAGCGGACCTGGATCTGCTCGTGGTCCAGGTCATCCAGCTTCTTCGCGATCTCGATCGTGATCAGCTGCCCCTCGTCGACGATCACGTCGTCGGTGATGTGGTCGACGATCCGCTGGCGGCTGACACGGCCGCGCACGGCGTCGACGAACGAGACGGCGATCTTGTCGCCCTGGTAGACGGTCCCCTTCAGGATGCCGTCGGGCGTGCCGCAGTCGTGCGTGGTGATCACCACGTTCTGCGCGACGTCCGCGAGCTTGCGCGTCAGGTATCCCGAGTCCGCGGTCTTCAGGGCCGTGTCGGCCAGACCCTTGCGCGCGCCGTGCGTCGACGAGAAGTACTCGAGCACACGCAGACCCTCGCGGAAGTTCGCGCGGATCGGCGTCTCGATGATCTTGCCCGATGGCTTGGCCATCAGGCCGCGCATGCCGGCGAGCTGCCGGATCTGCTCGACCGAGCCACGCGCCTTGCTCATCACCATGCAGAAGATCGGATTGACGTACGGCTTGCCGCTGCGCGTGTCCTCGCGCAGTTCCCGGATCATGTCCTCGCCGATCCGTTCGCGCGCATGGGTCCAGGAGTCGATGACCTTCAGGTACCGCTCGCCCTCGGTGATCATGCCGCGGGCGTGCGCAGTGTGGATCTTCTCGACCTCCTTCAGGGTCTCCGAGATGATCTTCTGCTTGGTCGGTGGCACGAGCATGTCGTCCTTGCCGAAGGAGAGCCCGGCGCGCGTCGCCGACTGGAAGCCGATCGCCTTCAGGTCGTCGAGCAACGCGAGCGTCGAGACCCGATCCAGCAGGATGTGGCAGTCCGCGATGATGTCGGAGAGCCCCTTCTTGTCGAGCTCGTAGTTGTAGAACGCCATCCCCTTCGGCAGGATGTCATTGAACGTGATCCGGCCGGGCGTGGTCTCGACCAGCGTCTTGCCGTCGGTCGTGATCGTCTTGTCGCGGCTCTTGATCCGGATGCCTGCAGGGAGCAGGACCTTGATCTTCGCGTGCAGGTGCACCCGATCGAGCGAATGGGCCATCCAGACCTCGTTCGCATTCGAGAACACCTTGCCCTCGCCGCGCTCGCCGGGACGCATCAAGGTCAGGAAGTAGCAGCCGAGGACGATGTCCTGGTTGGGCGCGATGATCGGGCCGCCGTGCGCGGGCGAGAAGATGTTGTTGATCGAGAGCATCAACGTGCTGGCCTCGATCTGCGCCTCGAAGGAGAGCGGCAGGTGGACGGCCATCTGGTCGCCGTCGAAGTCGGCGTTGAAGCCGGCACAGACGAGCGGATGGATCTTGATCGCGTTGCCCTCGACCAGCACCGGCTCGAAGGCCTGGATGCCGACGCGGTGCAGGGTCGGAGCGCGATTCAGCAGCACCGGATGGCTCTGGATCACCTCCTCGAGGATGTCCCAGACCTCCTCGTCCTTGCGCTCCAGCATCTTCTTGGCCGACTTGATCGTGTCGGCGTGCCCGAGCTCCTTCAGGCGGCGGATGATGAACGGCTGGAACAGCTCGAGCGCGATGATCTTCGGCAGACCACACTGGTGCAGCTTGAGATCGGGGCCGACGACGATCACCGAGCGGGCGCTGTAGTCGACGCGCTTGCCGAGCAGGTTCTCGCGGAACCGTCCCTGCTTGCCCTTGATCATGTCGGTCAGCGACTTGAGCGGGCGGTTGCTGGAACCGAGCACGGGCCGCTTGCAGCGATTGTTGTCGAACAACGCATCGACCGACTGCTGCAGCATGCGCTTCTCGTTGCGGATGATGACCTCGGGCGCATTGAGGTCGAGCAGCTTCTTCAACCGGTTGTTGCGGTTGATCAGGCGGCGGTAGAGGTCATTGAGGTCCG
>CAZSKV010000806.1:0-10855 GCA_964607495.1 uncultured candidatus Brocadiaceae bacterium | reverse complement strand
CGCCGCAGGTCGCGCCCTACCTCGGCGTGCTCGCGCAGGTGGGAGTCGTGCTCTACATGTTCCTCGTCGGGCTGGAGCTGGACCTCGCGAGCGTGCGCAAGCGCTCGCGGTCCGCGGTCGCGATCTCGCACGCCAGCATCGTCGTGCCCTTCGTGCTCGGCACGGCCCTGGCGCTCTTCCTCTATCCGCGCGAAGGGAGCCGCGAGGTGCCGTTCGCCCACTTCGCGCTCTTCTGCGGCGTGGCGATGTCGATCACCGCCTTCCCGGTCCTGGCGCGGATCCTGACCGACCGCGGCGCGCAGGGCTCGGCGCTGGGCGCGATCGCGCTGACCTGCGCAGCGGTCGACGATGTGACTGCCTGGTGCCTGCTCGCGGCGCTCGTCGGTTTCGTCGGCGCGGATCCGGCCAGTGGCGCCACGACCGCGCTGCTGGCCGTGGGCTACCTGGCGCTGATGCTCGTCGGCGTCCGGCCGCTGCTCGCGCGCATCGTCCGCGCCAGCGATGCGCGCGGCCACGTCGACCGCAACACCTTGACCGCGCTGCTCGCGCTGCTCCTGCTCTCGGCGCTCTGCACCGAGGCGATCGGCGTGCACGCGCTCTTCGGCGCCTTCGTGCTCGGAGCCCTCGTGCCCGCCGACTCGACGCTCGCCCGGCAGCTGCTCGCGCGGCTCGGGGACTTCGTCGTCGTGTTCTTTCTGCCCGCGTTCTTCGCCTACACCGGCATGCGCACGGAGCTCGGCCTCGTGCAGGGCGCCGCGGCCTGGCTGACCTGCGGACTGATCGTGGTCGTCGCCTGTGCGGGCAAACTCGGCGGGACGTACGCCGCCGCCCGCCTCAACGGCCTGGTCCCGCGCGACGCCGCGGCCCTGGGCGTGCTGATGAACACGCGCGGGTTGATGGAGCTGATCGTGCTGAACATCGGCCTCGACCTCGGGATCCTCTCGCCGCCGCTCTTCGCGATGTTCGTCGTGATGGCGCTGGTGACCACCTTCGCGACCACGCCCGTGCTCGACTGGCTGAACCGCGGCGGCGACCTGTGGTCCCCGGCGCGCTAGCTGGCAACCTCAACCGCAGCCAGCCTGCCCGGCCCCCGAGCCGCGCAGCTGCCGCCACCCGTCCCACGCATAGGCCAGCGTGCTCGCGCCGACGAAGGCCCCGAGCGCCGCGTAGACCCCGGCCGCGAGCGCGTGGCCGACTCCGACCGTGGCCCAGACCAGCAGCGCGAAGATCAACAGGCTCGCGAACTTGCCGTGCCAGCGGTGCACGACCTGGAACCCGGCCGTGCGCGCGCGCAGCAGCAGCAGTCCGCCCCCGAGCAGCAGGTCGCGACCGACCAGCAACGCGAGGAACCAGAGCGGCACCGGGATGAACACCGCGCTCGGGCGCAACGCGAGCCAGGTCACGCACACGAACTGCAGCCACTTGTCGGCCACGGCGTCGAGGATCGCGCCGGTGCGGCTCGCAACCTGCCAGCGCCGCGCACACCAGCCGTCCAGCACGTCGGACAGGCCGATCGCGACCAGCACGAGCAGGGCCGGCCACGGCCGCGTCTGCACCTCGGCAGCGAGCACCCAGACCGGGACCAGCAGGATGCGCAGGACCGAGATCAGGTTCGGCAACTGGCGCTGGAGCGGGCGGACCCGGGCCGCGGCAGGAGTTTGGGCCACGCACCGATCGCATCGCCCCGCCGCCACCGATGCAAGGAGTTGCCGGCCCGCGGAACTTACCGAGCGCTTACCAAACCAGGGCCCGGTGCAGCGTCTGCTGTGTCGAACCAGATCACGCCAACGCATGGAACACCGCCTCCTACCCGCCGTTCTCCTCGCCGCGACGCTCCTGCCGGCCCAGGCCCTCGAGCCGGCCCACTGCTGGGTGGTCCCCGGCAGCCGTGTGTTCGCCGCCGCGCCCGGCGTGCGGATCACCGGCGTGCTCGCGACCGTCAGGATCCTGGCCGGGACTGCGACCACCACGCTCGAGGTGCAGCTGCAGAACGACTCCGCCCACCAGCAGGAAGCCGTGGTCCTGCTGCCCGTGCCCCAGGGCGCGGTCGTCAGCGGCTTCGCGTTCGAGGGCGCGGGCGCCGAGCCGAGCGCGCGGCTGCTGCCGCGCGAGGAGGCCCGCCGCACCTATGACGAGATCGTGCGCCGGCTGCGCGATCCAGCGCTGCTCGAGTTCGCGGCCTGGCAGGCCGTGCGCTCGTCGGTGTTCCCGGTGCCCTCCCGCGGCAAGCAGCGCGTGCGCCTGACCTACGAGCACCTGCTCGAAGTCGATGGCGAGCGGCGCGACTACGTGCTGCCGCGCACCGAGTCGCTGCAGCACGACGTGCCCTGGCAGATCACCGTCGACCTGCAGCACGAGCAGCCGATCGCGATGGTCTACTCGCCGAGCCACGATCTCGTGACCGAGAAGCGTTCGCCGCGGCACTTCGTGCTGCGGGTCGGCGAACAGAGCCGGCGCGTGCCGGGGCCGTTCCGCCTCGCGTTCGTCGCCGGGACCAACGACCTGGCGGCCTCCTTGTTCGCCTACCCGGACCCGAAGGTGGGCGGCGGCTACTTCCTGCTGCTCGTGCAAGGCCCGCCGGCGCCCGCGGAGCGCGTGCGCCGGGACGTGACCGTCGTGCTCGACCGCTCGGGCAGCATGGCCGGCGGCAAGATGGACCAGGCGCGGGCCGCGGCGTTGCAGGTGTTCGAGGGCCTGGACGCGGGCGAGGGCATGCAGCTGATCGACTACGGCACGACGGTCGAGCGCGCGTTCGCGCGGTCCGTGACCAAGGATGCGGAAACGACCCGGACGATGCGCGCCTACCTCGACGGCATCCGGTCCGGCGGCGGCACGAACATTCACGACGCGCTGGTCGAGGCCCTGCGCAGCGAGCCCCTGCCCGACACTCTGCCGCTCGTGCTCTTCCTGACCGATGGACTGCCGACGATCGGCACCACGACGGAATCCGCGATCCTCGAGGCGCTGGCGCGGGGCAACAAGCACGCACGCCGCGTGTTCTGCTTCGGCGTCGGGCACGACGTCAACGCTCCGCTGCTGGACCGGATCGCCGACGCAACGCGGGCCACGACCACCTACGTGCATCCGGCCGAGGACGTGGAGGCGCAGGTCGCGAAGGTGTTCGCGCGCCTCGCCGGCCCGGTCCTGGCCGAGCCGAAGCTCGCGGCCGCGCGCGTGCGCGAGGTCCTGCCGGCGCGCGCCCCCGACCTCTTCGCCGGCGACCAGCTGGTCGTGCTCGGCAAGTACCAGGGCGAGGAGCCGCTCGAGTTCGAACTGACCGGCACCACCGGCAGCGCCACACGCCGCTTCGCGTTCCGCTTCGGCCTCGGCGCGGCGACCACGCGCAACGCCTTCGTGCCGCGCCTGTGGGCGAGCCGCCAGATCGCCTACCTGGTCGACGAACTGCGCGCGAGCGGCGCCGAGCTCGGCGTGGCGCATGCGGGCGCCGATCCCTTCGGCGATCCGCGCCGGCGCGAGCTGCGTGACGCGATCCTGCGCCTCTCGACCGAGTTCGGCGTGCTCAGCGAGTACACGGCCTTCCTGGCCACCGAGGGGCAGAACCTCGGCAGCTGGAGCGGGCTCACCGCCGCCTGCGGCAGCGAACTCGACGGCAAGGCGCTGCGCACCCGCACCGGCACCGGCGCGGTCAACCAGGGCCAGAACCTCTGGAACGGCAAGGCGCAGCTGCGGGCGAACTACTTCAACGAGTTCCTGAACGACAAGCTCGAACGCGTCGAGACCACCACCGTGCAGCAGATCTGCGACCGCGCGTTCTTCAAGCGCGGCACGCGCTGGATCGACAGCCGGATCGTGCTCGGCCAGCGCCTCGAGGCCGACGAGCAGGTCGAACTCGGCAGCGAGCGCTTCCTCGCGCTGCAGCAACAACTCGAATCCGAAGGCCGGGCCGGCGTGTTGAGCCTGTCCGGCGAAGTGCTGGTCGAAGTGGCCGGCAAGAACGTGCTCGTGCAACCCAGATTGGAGGCCGCCAAGTGAAGTACCTGTTCCCGATCCTCGCGTCGCTCCCCGCTGCCATCTTCGCCCAGGCGCCGGCCCCCGTGGCTGCGCCCACGGTCGATCTCGCGATCTGCCTCGACATCAGCGGCAGCATGGAAGGCCTGATCCACGCCGCCCGGCAGAACCTGTGGACCGTCGTCAACCAGCTCGCGCTGGTCAAGCCGGTGCCGCGGCTGCGCGTCGCCCTGCTGACCTATGGCTGCAATGCCCACACGAAGGAGAGCGGCTGGGTGAAGATCGAGTCAGGGTTCACCGAGGACCTCGACAAGATCTCGAAGCTGCTCTTCGCCCAGACCACGAACGGCGGGGACGAGTACGTGGCGCGCGTCGTGCAGACCGCACTCGGCGAGCTGCAGTGGAGCCCCGACGCCAAGGCGTTGAAGCTCCTCTTCGTCTGCGGCAACGAGGCCGCCGACCAGGATCCGAAGCTCGACTTCAAGGAGACGAGCAAGCAGGCGATCGCGCGCGGGGTGATCGTCAACTCGATCTACTGCGGCAACCCGGGCGATGCGCTCGCGCCGCGCTGGCGCGAGGTCGCGACCCTTGCCGACGGCCAGTTCGCGGCGATCGACCAGAACCAGAACGTCGCGATCAAGACCCCGTTCGACGCCAGGCTCGTGGAGCTCTCCGCGGCCGTCAATGCCACCTACCTGCCGTACGGCAATGCAGGCCGTGCCGCCGCCGCGAACCAGAAGGAGCAGGACCAGAACGCCGAGGGCATCGGCCAGGCAGCGGCCGCACAGCGCTGCCAGACCAAGGGCGGCGGCCTCTACTGGAATGCCGCCTGGGATCTGGTCGACGCCTGCGCCGATCCCAAGTTCGACCTCGACAAGCTCGCCGCCGCCGACCTCCCCGAGAGCATGCGCGCGATGACCGCACAGGCGCGCAAGGAGCATGTCGCCGCGCACAAACTGCGCCGCGAGGAGCTGCGCAAGGAGATCGAGACCGTCGGCAAGCAGCGCGATGGCTTCGTGCAGGAGGAGCTCAAGAAGCGCAGCACCGCCGCGGCCAGGACCTTCGAGTCCGCGATCGTGCAGCTCGTGCGCACGCAGGCCGAGAAGGCCGGGCTCGTGCTACGCTGAACGGCCGTGGCAGGAAAGACGATCCTGGTGGTCGAGGACGATCCGGCGATCCGGCGCGGCCTCGTCGACGCGCTGCACTTCGCCGGCTACCGCACGATCGCCTGCGCGGACGGCGAGGAGGGCCTCGCGACGGCCCTGCAGGCCGCGGTCGACCTCGTCGTGCTCGACGTGCTGCTGCCCGGACGCGACGGCTTCGCGGTGCTGCGTGAGGTGCGCCGGTCGAAGCCGCAGCTGCCGGTGATCCTGGTCACCGCGCGCGGCGCCGAGACCGACCGCGTGCACGGTCTGCAGACCGGGGCCGACGACTACGTGGTGAAGCCCTTCTCGAGCCGCGAGCTGCTCGCGCGCGTCGAAGCCGTGTTGCGCCGCTCGGCCGAACGCCCGAGCGACGTGCGCAAGCTCGAACTCTGCGGGCGGCGCATCGACTTCGACCGGCGCGAGGTCGCGCGCGCCGACGGCAGCACGCTCGCGCTCTCGGAGCGCGAGGCCGAGCTGCTGCGCTACCTCGTGCAGAACCGCGGCCGCGCGCTCGCGCGCAGCGAGATCCTGCTGCGCGTGTGGGGCCTGCGCAACGGCGACCTGTCGACGCGCGCGATCGACATGCACGTCGTGCACCTGCGCGAGAAGCTCGCCGATCCTCCGGACGCGCCCACCCTGATCCTGACCGTGCGCGGCAAGGGCTACATGCTCGCGGCCGAGGGTGCGCAGCCATGACGCGCACGCGCGCCGCCTGGGCCTGGTTCGCCTGTGGCGCGGCCGTGCTGCTGGCCGCCCTCGCGTGGCTGACCGCAACCACTCTCGACCTCGAGCGCGACGCGACGCGGCACGAGAAGCTGCGTCTCGCGCTCTGGCGGATGGACTCCTGGCTGCTGCCACAGCTCGCGCGGGAGGCCGCGCGCCCGGCCGCCGAGTACCGCGCCTACGCGCAGCTCAAGACGGCCTGGACCAAGGGCTACGCGCAGATCAAGGAGAACGAGGTGCTCGCCGCCTCGCCGCTGCTGACCTTCCGCTCCGAGTTCTTCGTGCTGCACTTCGAGCTCGACGCAAGCGGGCGCATCACGAGTCCCCAGGTGCCCGAGGGCAACGAACGGGATCTTGCCGAGGGCGCCGGCGTGCCGCAACAGGACATCGTCGGCTGCTCGCTGCAGCTCGACCAGGTGCGGCCGCGCCTCGAACGGCAGAGCCTCCTCGACCGACTGGTCAAGGCCCCGCCGCGCCCCGATGGGCTCGCCCAGGTGGAGCTCGAGTTCAAGAACCGGATGCTCGCGACCGACCTCGGCCGCAACGTCGGCCAACAGCTCGCGCCGGGCGCACCGGAGGTAGGCCCGCTGACGCCGATCTGGCTCGCGGGGGAACCGCGGCTCCTGACCTATGTGCGCCAGGTCGGCCACGGCGCCGGCGCGAGGTTGCAGGGCTTCGTCGTCGACTGGCAGGCCCTGCAGCGCGGCCTGCTCGCGACGACCGCTGACCTGTTCCCCACGCATGAGGCCACGCTCGTGCCTGTGCCGCAGCTGACCACGGCCGAGCAGGGCCGCATGCTCGCGAGCGCTCCAGCCCGTCTCGACCTGGGCCCGTCGGCCGGGGCGAGCGGTGGTGGCCCGGCGCGCCGGGTGCTCGGGGCAGCCACCGGCGCGGCCCTGCTGGCGCTGCTGGCCGTCGGTTGGACGCTGCACCGCACGATCCGTTTCGCCGAGCGGCGCGCGCGCTTCGCCTCGGCGGTCACGCACGAGGTGCGCACGCCGCTGACGACGTTCCGCATGTACTCCGAGATGCTGGCCGACGGCGTCGTGTCCGCGCCGCAGCAGCGGCAGGAGTACCTCGACACCCTGAAGAGCGAAGCCGACCGCCTCGCGCGCGTGGTCGAGAACGTGCTCTGCTATGCCCGCCTCGAGGACGGCCGGTTCGCCCGCCGTCGCGACCAGGTCGTGGTCGGCGAGATGCTGGCCCGCATCCTGCCGCCGCTCGAGCGCCGCGCGCAGGAGGCCGGATTCGAACTCGCGGTCACCACCGGCGCAGCTGCCAGCACCGTCATCGCGACCGACGAGGATGCCGTCGGCCAGATCCTGTTCAACCTGGTCGACAACGCCTGCAAGTACGCGCGACCGAGCGACCCGGCCCGGATCGGGATCGCGGCCGATCTCGAGGGTGCCCAGCTGGTGCTGCGCGTGCGCGACCATGGTCCGGGGATCGCGCGCGAGGACGCCCACCGCGTGTTCGAGCCCTTCGACCGTGGCCGCTACTCGACCGGGGTCAACGAGCCGGCGGGCATCGGCCTGGGCCTCGCGCTGAGCCGCAGTCTCGCGCGCGATCTCGGCGGCGAGCTGGGACTCGGCAGGTTGACGGGCCGCGGCGCCTGCTTCGAGTTCCGGCTGCCGCTGCGTGCCTGAGCCCGCTCACTCCACCTTCGCGGCGCGCGCCACGCTCACCGCGGCATCCGCCTGCAACAACCCTGCGCCGTAGACCCGGTCGCGGCCTTTGTCGCCGAGATCCAGGCAGGTCTGCTCGAGGATCGCCTTGACCCGCCACGGGGTCAGCTCCGGATTCACGCCGAGCACGAGCGCCGCGACACCCCCCGCGTGCGGCCCGGCGAACGAGTTGCCCTGCGGGCCGACGATCAGCCCCGTCCCGTGGCCGTCCTCCCACTGGACCTGCACCGGGCGGTCGCCGCGCATCCTGGTCCAATGCCAGACCGGCACCCCGGAGCAGACGCCCGTGACGTCCGGCTTCTCGAGCGGCGCACCCGGCGGGTAGTCGGAGAAGAATGGCACGTCGTTCCAGGTGCACGGACCACGGCTCGAGAAGGCAGGGGCACTGCCATCGCGGCCAATGCCGGCTGCCGCGATCACGCACGGGATGTCCTTGGGCAAGGCGATCTGCTCGCCCTCGGGCGCGCTCCTGCCGAAGTTGCCGGCGCCGCCGACCGCGACGATCCCGCAGGCCGCGAGGTGCTCGTGCGCAGTACGGAACACGCCGCGGTAGGAGCCGAGCTCGACGCTGATCCACATGTAGCTCATCGAGAGCACGTCGGCACCCATCTGCGCCGCATACTCGTAGGCCGCGAGGCAACCCATCCCGCGCAGCACCATCAACTCCGCGCGCGGGGCAACGCCGGTCACCGTGCTCGGGGCGCCGAACGCGCGCCCGGCGAGGATCCCGCCGCACATCGTGCCGTGCGAGTTCGGGCCGTCGCCGACCACGAACGGCGTGTTGCCGTCGAAGTCCCATCCGAAGAGATCGTCGACGTAGCCGTTGCCGTCGTCGTCCCTGCCGTTCGCCTCTTCGCGCGGGTTGCGCCACAGCGCGCGCACCAGCGGCGGGATCGGCAGCACGCCGGAGTCCAACAACGCGATCACGACCCCCTGCCCCTGCGCGCCCTGCTCCCAGGCCCGGTCGGCGCGGATCTTCGCGAGGTTCCAGGGCACGGACGGGGCAGACGTGGCAGCCGGTTGCGACGCGGCCTCGGCGCGCAGCGCCAGGGCCGTGGCCTGGTCCTGCCGGCGCTCGCTCAGCCAGCTCTCCGCGCGCTTCGATGTCTTGTGTTGCGCGCGGCCCGGTTGCGTCTGCCGGTGCACGTAGGCGACCTCGGGCCGCTGGAGCAGCGCCTGGACCGCGGCGCCGTTCGCATCGGCGGCGAAGCCGTTCACGAGCCAGTAGCGCTGCACGCCGGACAGGGCCTGCTGCTGCTCCTGCTGCGCGACGACCGCGCGCACCTGCTCCCAGCTGCGCTCGGACCGGGCCTTCAGGTCGGCGATCGTCCGCGCCCGCAAGGTCGAGCGCTTCGTGGTCGCGTGCTCGCTGCAGAAGCGCTCGAACTCGCCACCGCGCGCGAACACCTGATCGGCCATGCGCACGAACACCGGTACCGGCTCGCGCGCGTCGCGCAGCCCGAGGTCACAGCGCGCCGGCGCCGCGGGCTGCGAATCCTGCGCGCCGAGCGATCCCGCGAGCAGTCCGAGGGCGAGCACCCATCTCACAGCGGGATGTTCCCGTGCTTGCGGGTCGGGTTGCGCTCGCGCTTGGTCCCGGTCATCTCGAGCGCCTTGATCAGCATCGCCCGGGTCTCGCGGGGCTCGATCACGTCGTCGACGTAGCCGCGCGCGGCCGCCTGGTACGGGTTGTAGAACTTCTGCTTGTAGTCGGCGACGAGCTGCTGCGCGGCCGCGGCCTTGTCGGCAGCCGCGGCGATCTCCTTGCGGAACACGATCTTGGCCGCGCCCTCGGCGCCCATGACCGCGATCTCGGCCATCGGCCACGCGAGGTTCACGTCGCCACGGATGTGCTTGCTCGACATCACGTCGTAGGCGCCGCCGTAGGCCTTGCGTGTGATCACCGTGATCTTCGGCACCGTCGCCTCGCAGTAGGCATAGAGCAGCTTTGCGCCGTGCACGATGATGCCGCCATGCTCCTGCGCCCGGCCCGGCAGGAAGCCCGGCACGTCCTCGAACGTGACCAGCGGGATGTTGAAGGCGTCGCAGAAGCGGATGAAGCGCGCCCCCTTGATGCTGGCCTGGATGTCGAGCACGCCGGCCAGGTGCGCCGGCTGGTTGCCGACGATCCCGACCACGCGGCCGCCCAGCCGGCAGAAGCCGACGATCAGGTTGCGCGCGTAGCGGGCGTGCACTTCGAGGAACCGGCCGTCGTCGACGACCAGCTTGACCACCTCCCGCATGTCGTACGGTTGGTTGCTGTTCTCGGGGACCAGTGCGTCCAGGCGCGCCTCGGCGCGGTTGGGGTCGTCCTGCGTCGCCCGGAACGGCGCGTCCTCGGCGTTGTTGCCCGGCAGGTAGTCGAGCAGATCGCGGACCAGCAGCAGGCAGCTCGCGTCGTCGGGGGACGTGAAGTGGGCTACCCCTGAGATGTCGCTGTGCGTGCGGGCGCCGCCCAGCTCCTCGCTGGTGACCGTCTCGTGCGTGACGGTCTTCACGATGTCGGGCCCCGTGATGTGCATGTAGCTCGTGCCCTCGACCATCAGGATGAAGTCGGTGATCGCCGGCGAATAGACCGCGCCGCCGGCACAGGGCCCGAGGATCGCCGAGATCTGCGGCACGACGCCGGACGCGAGCGTGTTGCGCAGGAAGATGTCGGCATAGCCGCCGAGCGAGACCACGCCCTCCTGGATCCGCGCGCCGCCCGAGTCGTTGAGGCCGATCACCGGCACCCCCATCTTCATCGCCGCGTCCATGATCTTGCAGATCTTGGCCGCGTGGGTCTCCGAGAGGGATCCGCCGAAGACCGTGAAGTCCTGCGAGAACAGGAACACCGGGCGGCCGCCGACCTTCGCGCTGCCCGTGATCACCCCGTCGCCGAGGAACTGCAGCTTCTCGTCGTCCATCCCGAAGTCGCGGCAACGGTGCGCGACGAACCGGTCGATCTCGACCAACGAGCCCGGGTCGACGAGCAACTCGACCCGCTCACGCGCGGTCAGCTTGCCCTTCGCGTGCTGTTGCTCAATGCGCTCCTTGCCGCCGCCGAGCAGCGCCTTCTCGCGCATCTCGCGCAGCCGCTCCGCCGGGGATTGCTTCTTCACTGCGGGTCCTCCACGAACTCGGCCAGCACCCCGTCGAGATAGCGCGGGTGCAGGAACCCCACCAGCGTGCCGTGCGCGCCGGGCCGCGGCGTCTGGTCGAGCAGCGGTGCGCCCGCTTCGGCCAGGATCCGCAGCTGCTTGCCGGTCGAGTCGACCTGGAACGCGAGGTGGTGCACGCCCGGGCCGCGCCGGGCGAGGAACTTCGCGATCGGCGAATCCGGCGACGTCGGCT
>CAZSKV010000805.1:0-4224 GCA_964607495.1 uncultured candidatus Brocadiaceae bacterium | reverse complement strand
CCCTGATCCACTCTCGTCGACGTCATCGGCTCCCATTCCTATCGGCGCGGCCGGGCACGGGGCAAAACAAATCAGAAGGGCGGCTGGAAGCTCTCGCCCGGGAGCGCCGCGTGGTCGTGCCGGACGCCGGTCCGGTAGGGCGCGAGCAGCGCGTCGGCCAGTGCCTCCGCGTCGAGGAAGAGCTCCCCGACCCCCCCACCGCGCAGGCGCTCGGCGACGATGCCCTCGAGGCTCGCGGCGAGCAGGAACCCGGCCAGCGCCGGGTCGACGACCGTGAGCGATCCGTCCGCCAGGCCTTCGCTCAGCAGGCCGCGCAGTTCCTGGCGGAGCAGCCGCGCCTCGGCACGCTGGTCGTCGCGCAGCTGCGCCGAGAACCTGCCCTCGAGCTCGCTGCCGAGCACTCCCTGCACGCGCGCGGCAACCGGGTAGGTGAAGTGGAACTCGAGCCAGGCCGCGAGCCTGGCGCGCAGGCGTTGCGCCGCCGGACGGCCCGGCCGGTCGGCGCGCTGCACGGCTTCGCGCAGGGCGCCGCGCCAGTGGTCGAGCACCGCGAAGAAGAGCTCCTCCTTGCTCGCGAAGTGGAAGTAGACCCCACCCTTGGTCACGCCCGCACGCTCGCCGACCGCGGTCATCGCCGCGGCCGCGAAGCCCTGCTCGGCGAAGATCCGCGAGGCCGCCTGGATCAGGCTCGGGCGCAGGGTCTGGTTCTTGGGTCGGGCCATGGCTTCGGAGAGCTTGAGATACCGCCGAGAATGTTTCGATGAGATTCACTTGAGAATCTAACAGATCTGAGCTTTGCCACCAGCCCCCTGCTGCCTATCTTGCCGCGCCTTTCATGGCTCTCGTCCACGGCAAGCGCGTGACCCCGGCAGCGAAGCCGGCCTGGCTCAAGGTACCCCTGCCGTCAGGTGAAGCCACGCAGCAGCTGACCCGGATCCTGCGCGAGCGCGGCCTGCACACGGTCTGCGAAGAGGCGAAGTGCCCCAACCAGGGCGAGTGCTGGGCCGGCGGCACGGCGACCTTCATGCTGCTCGGCGACGTCTGCACGCGCGGCTGCCGGTTCTGCAACGTCAAGACGCACAAGCACGGCCTGCCGGTCGACGCGCGCGAACCGGAGCAGGTCGCCGACGCGGTCGTGGCGATGGGCCTGCGCTATGTGGTGCTGACGATGGTCGACCGCGACGACCTCCCCGACGGGGGAGCCGGTCATGTGGCGGCGACGATCACCGCGATCAAGCGCCGCGACCCCCGGATCCTGGTCGAGGCGCTGGTCGGAGACTTCCAGGGCCACCGCGAGCAGATCGCCACCGTGCTGGCGGCCGGCCCCGACGTGTTCGCCCACAACGTCGAGACCGTCGAGCGCCTGACCAGGCGGGTGCGCGACCACCGCTGCGACTTCCGCCGCTCGCTGCAGGTGCTCGCGCTGGCCAAGGAGCTGCGGCCCGGGATCGTCACCAAGTCCTCGCTGATGCTCGGCCTCGCCGAGACCGAGCGCGAGGTCGAGCAGGCCATCGACGACCTGCGCGCGCACGCCGTCGACGTGGTGACCTTCGGCCAGTACCTGCGGCCCTCGCTCCTGCACCTGCCGGTGATGGAGCACGTCACCCCGGCGCGCTTCAAGGCGCTCGAGCAGCGCGCGCTGCGCAAGGGCTTCGCCTACGTCGCCTCCGGCCCGCTCGTGCGCTCGTCGTACAAGGCCGGCGAGTACTTCATCGCCAACATGATCCAGCGCCGCCGCGCGGCGCCGGTGTGAGCACCATGACCGCCACCAAGTACCTGTCGATCATCGAGAAGGACGGCAAGACCGCGAAGGGCAAGGACCCGAACCTGAAGCCCGAGCAGCTCAAGAAGCTCTACGAGACGATGCTGCTGACCCGCACGATGGACGAGCGCGCGCTCGTGCTGCAGCGGCAGGGCCGGATCGGCTTCTATGTGCCCGCGCTCGGCCAGGAGGCGAGCCACATCGGCTCGGCCTACGCGCTGCTCGAGTCGGACTGGGTCTTCCCGGCGTACCGGCAACCCGGGATCCCATTGCTGCGGGGCGCCTCGCTCGACGACATCGTCTGCGAGTGGTACGGCAACGCCGGCGACATCTGCAAGGGCCGCCAGATGCCGGTCCACTACTCGCTGCGCTCGGTCAACTTCGTGTCGATCTCGTCGCCGATCGGGACGCAGATCTCGCACGCGACCGGCGCGGCGATGGCCGCGCGGATCCGCAAGGAAGACACGGTCTGCATGACCTACTTCGGCGACGGCGGCACGAGCAGCAACGATTTCCACGCCGGCCTGAACTTCGCGGCGGTGTTCAAGGCTCCGGTGGTGTTCGTCTGCGAGAACAACCAGTGGGCGATCTCGGTCCCGGTCGCCTGCCAGTCGGGCTCCGAGGACATGGCGATCAAGGCCGAGGCCTACGGCATGCCCGGCGTCCGCGTCGACGGCAACGACATCCTCGCGGTCTATCGCGTCTGCAAGGAGGCGGTCGACCGGGCGCGCAAGGGCCTCGGGCCGACGCTGGTCGAGACCGTGACCTTCCGCATGGGACCGCACAGCTCGTCGGACGACCCGACGCGCTACCGCGACCAGCAGACCGTCGAGGCCTGGAAGCAGAAGGATCCGATCGAGCGCTTCCGCCAGTACCTCGCGCAGCGCGGCCTCTGGAACCCGGAGTACGAGCAGGCGGCCGTCGCGGCCGCGAAGCAGCAGATCAACGACGCGATCAAGCGCGCCGAGACCCAACCCGAACCGGCGCACGAATCGCTGTTCGAGGACGTGTTCATGCAGATGACCCCGCAATTGCGCGAACAGCGCGACGAGCTGCTGAGCCTCGAAGGTCCGGGCAGCGAGAACGAGGGCGCGTTCCCGCTCTGATCACGACCAGGAGACAACCATGGCAGTCATGACGATGATTCAGGCGATCAACGACGCGCTGCGCACCGAGATGCGCCGCGACGATCGGGTGGTCGTGTTCGGCGAGGACGTCGGGGTCAATGGCGGCGTGTTCCGCGCGACCGAGGGCCTGCAGGCCGAGTTCGGCAAGGAGCGCTGCTTCGACACGCCGCTCTCGGAGTGCGGCATCATCGGCACCGCGATCGGCATGGCCGCCTACGGCCTGCGGCCGGTGCCGGAAATCCAGTTCCTCGACTTCATCTACCCAGCCTTCGACCAGATCGTCAGCGAGGCCGCGAAGCTGCGCTACCGCAGCGGCGGCGAGTACACGTGCCCGATGGTGATCCGTTCGCCCTACGGCGGCGGCATCCGCGGCGGTCATTACCACAGCCAGTCGAGCGAGGCCTACTTCTGCCACACGCCAGGGCTCAAGGTCGTGATCCCGAGCACGCCGGCGGATGCGAAGGGTCTGCTCGCCGCCTCGATCCGCGACGAGGACCCGGTGATGTTCCTCGAGCCGAAGCGGATCTACCGCACGCTCAAGGAGGAGGTGCCCGAGGGCGAACACCACGTGCCGATCGGCAAGGGCCGGATCGTGCGCGAGGGCAAGGACGTGACCCTGATCGCCTACGGATCGATGGTCCCGCTCTGCGAGAAGGCCGCGGAGGCGGCGCAGCAGCAGGGCCGCAGCGTCGAGATCGTGGATCCGCGCACGCTGGTGCCGCTCGACGAGCCGCTGCTCCTCGAGTCGGTGAAGAAGACCGGCCGTTGCGTGGTCGTCTACGAGGCCCCGAAGACCTGCGGCTACGGCGCCGAGATCGCGGCGATCGTCGCCGAGAAGTGTCTCGAGTACCTCGAGGGCCCGGTGGTGCGCGTCGCCGGCTTCGACACACCGTTCCCCTACACGCTCGAGAAGCTCTACATGCCCGACGCGCGCCGCATCCAACACGGCATCGAGAAGACCTTCGTCTGGTGATCGCAAGAGAGGACCCGCACATGGCGCTCAAGGAATTCCATCTGCCCGACATCGGTGAAGGCATCGCCGAAGGCGAGATCGTCCGCTGGCTGGTCAAGGAAGGTCAGCAGTGCAAGGAGGAGACGCCGTTCGTCGAGGTGATGACGGACAAGGCGACGGTCACGATCACGGTCCCCTACGACTGCGTGATCAAGGAGCTGCGCGCCAAGGAAGGCCAGGTCGTGCCGGTCGAGTCGGTGATCGCCGTGCTGGACCTCGACGCGGGGGTGCGGACCGCGCCGGCGGCTACGGTTGCGCCGGCAGCAGCGCCGGCAGCGAAGCCGGCTGCAACGCCGGCCGCCACGGCCGCGTTCGCGCCGGCC
>CAZSKV010000804.1:0-3336 GCA_964607495.1 uncultured candidatus Brocadiaceae bacterium | reverse complement strand
CGCTCGGGCTGCCCCTGGTCCTGCCGCACCACGGCCCGACCGCGTGCCTGACGCTGGGCACGGCCCTCGCCATGCTCCTTGCCCTCGCCCTGCCGGTTCTCGCCCGGCAGATCGCACTGCCCCGGCTCTTCTCCGGCGCCTGTGCGCATGCCCGCCCGGTCTGGCGGGCGCTGGCGGTGCTGATCTTCGCGTGGTGCCTCGGCGAGGTCTGCGAGGAGCTCGGCACCGCGACCTGGCTGGCTGCGGCCATGCCGCACGCAGTGTCGCCGCGCGTGTTGCCGATCGCGCTGCTCCTGCTGGCCGCCGCGATCGCGTTCGCGACCGGCAGCTCCTGGAACCCGATCGCGATCCTGTTGCCGAACGTGGTCCTGCTCGCCCACGCGCTCGGCAGCAGCGTGCCGGGACTCGGCGGTCCGCTGCTGCTCGTGCTCGCGATCGGCGCCGTGCTCGAAGGTGCGTGCTTCGGCGCGCATGCTTCGCCGTTCAGCGACATCACGCTCCTGGCCGCGACCAGCTCCGGCTGCGCTCTGCGCACGCACGTGCAGGCGCAGACACCCTACGCGCTGCTGGCGCTCGCGACGAGCCTCGTCTGCGGCTACCTGCCGGTGTTGTTCGTGGCGCCGACGCTCTGGCCGCTCTGCCTGCTGGCTGGGATCGGCGTCCAGGCGCTGGTGCTCTGGCGCTGCGGTCGGGCGCCTGCCTCAGCCTGAGCGTCGCGCCGCCACCGCGCGCCAGAGCGCGGCCACGAACTCGTCGCCCGCGGCGGCGGCGGCGGCGGCCAGCGCCACCGCTTCGCGGCGCGTGGCGTCGACCGGCTCGAGCTGGCTCGCTGCGACCGTGGGATAGGTCAGGCCATCGCGGTCGCTGACCTTGAGCATCACCTCGGTGCCGTGCACACCCACGACGCGACCCTGGCGCCACTCACCCTGCTCGCAGTAGCGGACCGCACGCTCGCGCACGAACACGAGCCCGGGCGGGCTCAGCTTCGCGGTCGCCGCCACCGGCTCGGGGAACGGCAACGCGTGCGCCTGCAGGAACGGCCGCAGTGCCTGCGCGACCTCGCTGCGTTCGGGGCACGCGGCAGCGCGCAGCTCGCGCGCGAGCTCGACGACGCGGGCCTGTGCGAGCGCCTGGTCGAAGCGCACGGTCGCGCGGGCCAGCGACTCGTCGATCACCTGCCGGCCCAGGCGCCGCATTTCGCCGGCCGGCAGCGTCTCGAGGGCCGCGTAGGCCGCGCCGAAGCAGCCCGCCTGCAGCGCCTCGCGCAGGACCGGCCACTGCCCGAGCAACGCGTCGATGCGCGCGGCTTCCCCGCGCCTTGGCGCGACCTCGGCCGCGGGCTCGGCGCGGCGCACGAAGGGCGCCGCAAGCAGCGCGATCACCCCGATCAGGGCAAGCAGGGGCAGGTTCAGGATTCGGCGGCGCCGCGGCATTCCGGGCCCGCAGCTTAACGACTACTTCACTTCGAAGTCGGCGTCCTTGATGTCTTCCTGGCCGCCGCCCTTGGCACCCGGACCGGCCGCGCCGGCGCCGGCGCCGGCGGTCGCGCCGGCCTGCTGCTGGGCACCCTGGTAGAGCTGCTCGCTGTACTTGTGCATCGTCTTCTCGAGGGTTTCGGTGGCGCGATCCATCGCGGCCTTGTCCTCGCCCTTCGCGGCCTCGCGCGCGGCCTTGATCTGCGCTTCGAGCTCGGCCTTGGCCTCGGCCGGCACCTTGCTCTCGTTCTCCTTGAGCGTGCGTTCGACCGTGTAGGCGAGGTTGTCGGCCTTGTTGCGCGACTCGACGATCTCCTTGCGCTTCTTGTCCTCGCCGGCGTAGCGCTCGGCGTCCTTGCGCATGCGCTCGACCTCGGCCTCGGAGAGACCCGAGCTGGTCTGGATCTGGATCTTCTGCTCGCGTCCGGTGCCCTTGTCCTTGGCGGACACCTTCAGGATGCCGTTGGCATCGATGTCGAACGTGACCTCGATCTGCGGCCGGCCGCGCGGCGCCGGCGGGATGCCGTCGAGCTTGAACTCGCCGAGCAGCCGGTTGTCGCGCGCGAACTCGCGTTCGCCCTGGAACACCTTGATGTCGACCGCGGGCTGGTTGTCGTCCGCGGTGCTGAACACCTGCGACTTGCTGGTGGGGATCGTGGTGTTGCGCTCGATCAGCCGGGTCATGATCCCGCCGAGCGTCTCGATGCCGAGCGAGAGCGGGGTCACGTCGAGCAGCACGACCGAGTGCACGTCGCCGGCCAGCACGCCGCCCTGGATCGCCGCGCCGAGGCTCACGACCTCGTCGGGGTTGACCGAGCGGTTCGGCTCGCGCTGGAACAGCTCCTTGACCAGCGCCTGCACCTTCGGCACGCGCGAGCTGCCGCCGACCAGGATCACCTCGTCGATGTCCTTGGGCTTGAGCTTGGCGTCCTCCATCGCGCGCAGGCAGGGCTGCCGGCAGCGTTCGATCAGCGGATCGATCAACTGCTCGAGCTTCGCGCGGGTCAGGTTCTCCGACAGGTGCTTGGGCCCGGTCGCGTCCATCGTGATGAACGGCAGGTTGACCGTGGTCTGCATCGCCGAGCTCAGCTCGATCTTGGCCTTCTCGGCCGCCTCCTTGAGCCGCTGCAGCGCCATCTGGTCCTTGCGCAGATCGATGTTGTACTGCTTCTGGAAGGTCTCGCAGAGCCAGCGGATGATCGCTTCGTCGAAGTCGTCACCACCGAGATGCGTGTCGCCGTTGGTCGACTTCACCTCGAACACGCCTTCGCCGACGTCGAGGATCGAGATGTCGTAGGTGCCGCCGCCGAGGTCGAACACGGCGATGCGCTGGCTCTTCTTCTTGTCGAGCCCGAAGGCGAGCGCGGCCGCCGTCGGCTCGTTGATGATGCGCTCGACCTTGAGTCCGGCGATCGTGCCGGCGTCCTTGGTCGCCTGGCGCTGGCTGTCGTTGAAGTAGGCCGGCACGGTGATCACCGCGCGGTCGACCTTCTCGCCGAGGTAGGCTTCGGCCGCTTCCTTGAGCGAGCCGAGGATCATCGCGCTGACCTCGGGCGGCGTGTACTGCTTGCCCATCACGTCGACCTTGACCAGCTCGTCCTGCGCGCCGACGACCTTGTAGGGCACCATCTTCTCCTCGGTCGCGACCTCGGAGTGGCGGCGGCCCATGAAGCGCTTGATCGAGTAGACCGTGTTGGTCGGATTGGTGACCGCCTGGCGCTTGGCCGGGGCCCCGACCAGGCGCTCGCCGCTCTGCGTGAAGGCCACCACGGAAGGCGTGGTGCGACTGCCCTCCAGGTTGGCGATCACGACGGGCTCGCCGCCCTCCATGACGGAGACGACCGAATTGGTGGTGCCGAGG
>CAZSKV010000803.1:0-2562 GCA_964607495.1 uncultured candidatus Brocadiaceae bacterium | reverse complement strand
TCTTCACCATGGGCGAACGCTTCGCGTCTCTCGTCGCCGAACTCGCTCGCGATCCACCTCGAAGGCGATGAAGGGCACGCTCTTTTCCAACTCGGTTCAGGGTCCGTTCGCACGAAAGTGAATCTGACAAAGTCGTGCTAGAGGTCGGCCCGCCCGCGGTTGCTGAACGCGAGGCCGAGCGCGTTGGCCTGCGGGTCGACCACGCACCACTGCAGCGACAAGCCGCCGCCGGCGAGGCCGGCATCCGGCGGGATCGGCAGCGGCTGGACCACGCGTCCGCCGGTCCCGGCGGTCGTCGCGATCAGCGCGAGCGGCCGCGTGAGCAGCAGACACATTGGCGCGCCGAGGGGCGTGAGATCGAAGGCGACGCGGTCGACACCGACCAGCAGCAGCGCGGCGCCGTTCGCGCGCCCGTTCGCCAGAGAGAGCGCGAAGTTCGGGTTGCCAGGGTAGGGCGCACCGACTGCCGTGATCTGGGGCACGAGGTTCAGGCCGGTCGCACAGCCCAGTCCCTCGGTCGTGAACCTGGCCCGGTACGGCTGGAAGTCGAGGTCGGCGACGTCCATGCCCGCGAGCACGAGCAAGGGTTGGCCCAGGGTCTTGCCGGTCAGCTGGTGCACGTAGCCGAAGGTGCCGAGCAGGTGCGAGCCGTCGTTCGTGTGGTGCGCGAATGCGCGGATCGCGCCGAGCCCGGTCTGGGCCAGCGGGGTCAGCACGAAGCTCTGCTCGTCGACGCCGAGCACGTTTCCGAGCGCGTTCGCGACCAGGAACATCCCGGCCGCGGGCGCGTAGCCGAGCCCGGTCGGACCCTGCACGGGGAGCGGCCGCGCGAAGAGCTGGAACGCGCTCTGGTCCCAGGTCCACAGGCCACCGGCGCCGGTCTGCGGATCGGCCGCGAGGGCGGCGACCTCACGCTGGCCGAGCGTGAGATCGATCAGGTTCAGCGGGGCGGCCGGAGTCATGACCGCGCGCGCGGGGCCGCCGCCGAGCGGCACTTCGTAGAGCGTGAAGCTCGTCGCCACCGCCAGGCGGCCGCTGGGGAGCAGCACGAGACCGGTGATCGCGCCCTGGAAGCCGGTCGCATAGGGCGTGACGGTGCTGAGCGCCGTGCCGCTGAGCGCGGCCAGGACCACGATGTCCGCCAGCGCACCCCGCCCCAATGCGACCAGGATCTGGGCCCCGCCCGGGGCGAGGACTGCGCGCCTTGGGACTCCGGGCAGCAGAGCGAGGTTCTGCAGCGGCGTCACCGTGCGGCCGAGTGGTTCGATCAGCACCAGGCTGCCGCTGGCGTTGCCCGGAGCCAGGGTCGTGGCCAGGAAGTGTCCTGGCGCGACCTGGCTCGCGGCCAGACTGGCCCAGAGCAGGCTGGCCAGCGCCAGACGTGACGGGAGCGAAGACATGCAGGGACCAGAAGCTGGTGACCCGAAGGTGATTGTCAGGAGCGCCCCGGATCGACGGCCCGGAGTGTAGCCGCCCCCGGACCGTGCCGGTCCCGGCCGTGCGACCGCCTACTTGCCGCTCTCGGCCGGGGTCTTGTCGTGCTTGCGGTCCTGCTTGAGGTAGGACTCGTAGAAGCGCCGGTACTTCTCGGGCACTTCGGGCATGCCGCCACGCGAGTGCATGAACTCGAGGTACTTCGGCAGCACGCCCCAGCGCTGGGTGTCACCGGGCCGGTCGACCTTCTCCTCGCCCTGGCCCGGCGGGGTCTTGCCGGGTTGCTGACGGGCCTGCAGCGGGTCCTTCTGGTTGCCCTGCGGATCGCGTTCGCCAGGCTGCGGCTGACCCTGTTGCTTCTGCTGGGCCTGCTGCTGCTGCTGGCGCTGCTGCTCGACCATCTCTGGCGTCTGCACGCCTTCCCGCTGCTGCGCGCGCTGCCGCTCGGGTGACTGCTGGCCGGGTTGCGGCCGCTCCGACGGGTCCCCGGTCTCGCCCTCCTGCGGCTGATGGCTGCGCTGCTGCGACATCTTCTGCAGCTCCTGGATCAGCTCGTCGATGTTCTTCACGACGCTGTCCTGCGAGTTCTTGCTCTGCTCGATCAGCTTCTGGATCTCCGCTGCGCTGCGCTTGAGCGCCTGCTGCGCGCCCTTGGCGCCCTCGCGACTGCTGGTCTGCAGCAGCAGGCGGTCGATCTCCGCCATCTCGCCGCGGATCTTGCCCAGCAGCTGCTGGATCTTCTGCTCCGCCTCGCCCTGGGCCAGAGCCGGGAATCCGAGCCCGCAGGCCAGGACGAACGCCAGGTGGGTGATGGGTCTCACTTGCCTTTGCTCCTGCCGGCGCCCTGTTCCTCGGCATCGCCTTGCTGCAGGTTGGCTTCGAGCATCTTCTTGAGCTGGTCGAAGATCTGCGTGATCTCGGAGTGCCGGTTGGCGAGCCGGTCGAGCAGCCGCAGCTCGACCTCGCCGAGCGCATCGCCACCTTGCAGCTGCTGCAGGCGCTCGACCTGCTTGGTGCGCTCGATCATGTCGAGTTCCATCTGCTTGAGCATCTTGAGCTCGGCGAGCAGCGGGACGAGCTGGGCCTGCTGGTTGCTCGCGTTGCGGTTCTTGCGCTCCTGGTTCTTCT
>CAZSKV010000802.1:0-4806 GCA_964607495.1 uncultured candidatus Brocadiaceae bacterium | reverse complement strand
GCGCGCGCGATCGTGCGCGCGGTCACGCACTACCGCGACGGCAAGGTGCTGGCCGAGGTCAGCGAGAACCTCGGCACGGCGATGCCCGGTCTCGAGATCTCGTCGATGCCCGAGAACGAGCGCCTCGCGCGCCGCGGCTGGTGACGCGATGCAGGTCGGGGTACTCGCAGTCCAGGGCGACTTCGCCGAGCACGAGCGCGCGCTCGCGCTCTGTGGCGTGGCGTCCACGGAGGTGCGCCGGCCCGGTGACTTCGCCAACCTCCAGGGTCTCGTGCTCCCGGGTGGCGAGAGCACGACGATGCTGCGCCTGCTCGCGAGCGAGGGACTCGAGGCGCCGCTGCTGGCGACTATCGCGAGCGGCATCCCGGTGCTCGCGACCTGCGCCGGGATGATCCTGCTCGCGCGCGCGGTCACGCAGCCCGTGCAGCGCAGCTTCTCCGTGCTCGACATCGCGGTCGCGCGCAACGGCTACGGCCGCCAGATCGCTTCGGGCACGTTCGCGCTCGGCAGCGAGCGCTGGCCGGGACTGCAGGGGGTGTTCATCCGCGCGCCGCGCATCCTCTCGGTCGGACCGGCGGTCGAGGTGCTGGCCCGGCGCGGCCCCGATCCGGTTGTGGTTGCCGAACGCAACGTGCTGGCGGCATGCTTCCACCCCGAGTTGGAGGCGCGCCATCCGCTCACGCTCCACTTCGTCGATTGCGTGCGCAAGCACGCCATGGATCTCCAATGTCAGCCATGACCCCACTCCGCGTCGTCTCGTTCGGTCTCGGTCCGATCGGTCTCGCTGCCGCGCAGATCGCGCTGCAGAAGAAGTCGATCCAGCTCGTCGGCGCCGTCGACGTCGATCCGGCCAAGGTCGGCAAGGACCTCGGCGAGCTCTGCGGCGGGGTCGCGGTCGGGATCCAGGTCGAGCGGGATTGGAAGGCCTTGTGCGCGCGCCTGAAACCGGACGCCGTATTGCACTGCACTTCGTCGTTCCTGCCGAACGTCAAGGACCAGTTGATCGCGATCCTCGAAGAGGGTGTCGACATCGTGTCCTCGGCCGAGGAGCTGCTGGTGCCCGATCTGCAGCACAAGGCCCTGGCGGAGGCGATCGATGCCGCTGCCCGCAGGGGTGGCGCGACCTGCGTCGGCACCGGGGTCAATCCTGGCTTCGCGATGGACTACATCGCGGTCGTCGCCTCGGCGGTCACGACCCGGGTCGACCGCGTCAAGTGCGTGCGCGTCGTCGACGCCGGCACGCGGCGTCTGCCGCTGCAGAAGAAGGTCGGCGCCGGCCTCTCCGCGGAGAAGTTCGAACAGGAACTCGCGACCGGCCGCTTCGGCCACATCGGCATCCGCGAATCCGTGGCGATGCTCTCGCGGGCGCTCGGCCTCGGCGCCGACACGATCGACCACACCGTGCAGCCCGTGCTCGCGACCGAGGCGCGCAAGACGAAGTTCCTGACCGTCGAGAAGGGGCAGATCGCCGGCATCCGCAACATCGGCTACGGCAGGCGCGGCAAGGACGCCGTGATCGAGCTCGACCTCTCGATGTACGTCGGCGCCCCGAACCCGCGCGACGAGATCTCCCTGGTCGGGATGCCGAACGTCAACCTGCGCTTCGAGGGTGGCATCCCCGGCGACCAGGCCACCGCCGCGATCCTCGTCAACACTCTGCATTCCGCGGCTGCCGGCCAGCCTGGCCTCAAGACCGTGCTGGACCTGCCGCCCGCGCGCCTGGCAAATTAGTACCGCGTACTTTTCTACCAGGATTCCTGCCCGGCTCGCTCACAGCCGATCGCGCAGCCAGTCCCACATCAGACGCAGGTGCTGCTTGCCGACCCGGAAGGTCCGCATCTTGCTGGTTCCCGCCGACCGCACGCGCAGCACCGCCGGCGCCTCGACCACCCGGTAGCCCGCGCGGATCGCCTTCAGCAGCACCTCGGTCACGCCGAGGAACCCCGACCGCGCCATCGGGCAGCGCACCAGGACCTCGTGCCGGTAGACGCGCACCATGCCCGTGAAGGTGTGCAGCGGCACGCGCGTCAGGCGCCGGTAGAGCCGCGACGCAGTCTGCGAGAGGTGCAGGCGCCAGCGCGGCACGCCGACGACCTGGCCTTGTGGGTGATAGCAGGACGTGCAAGCGACATCGGCCCCGGCGTCGAGTTGCGCCGCCAGACCCGAGAGCGCCTCGGGCTCGTAGGTCAGGTCGCTGTCGAGCCAGCCGACGTAATCACCCCGCGCTGCCGTCAGCCCCGTCGTCAGCGCCGCCGTGAGCCCACGGTTCTGCTCGTGGGTGAGGATTCGTGCGGGCCGGTCGGCGAAGTGCGTGCGTAGCAGTTCTGCCGTGCGATCCGTCGAACCATCGTCGACCAACACGAAATCGACATCCCGGATGTCGCGCTCGCTGGCGTGGAACCTCGCGAGTCCCTGGGCCAACTTCGCGACGCCGTCCTCCTCCTGGAACAACGGGACGATGACCGTCAGCGACGATTTGCGACTGGCCAAGGGCACTTCTCTCTGGGATCCTCTGTGGCACTTCTTACCCGCGATGAACCGGCCCTCACACTGGATCCTGCTCTTCCTGCTGCTCGCAAGCATGTTGGCAGGGGTCATGGCCTGGATCGGCAACGGCGAGCGTCCGGTGTCGATCCGGCGCCTGACGACGCTGCACTCGGCCGCGCCGAAGGACGCACAAGGTCCGCTCTTCGGCGAGGGATTCGTCAAGGATGCCGATGGCGCATTCCTCGGCGGGATCGAGATCCGCGTGCGCGAGTCCGGAGTGCACGTGCGCAGCGACGACACCGGCCGCTTCCGCATCGAGTTGCCGCGCGGCCGCGCCACGCTGCTCGCGCACGACGGCAAGGACCTCGCGAGCGAAGCCGAGCCCTTCACGCCGATCCGCGCGCACGGCGTCGTCCCGCTCTCCGACATCGTGCTGCGCAAGGGCCACGTCGTGCGCGGCTTCCTGCGCGACGAAGCCGGCGCCCCGCTCGCCGACGCAAAGGTCGAGCTCGACTCTCCGCTCGGTGTGCGCACCGCCATGACCGGCGCCGATGGTGCGTTCGTGTTCGGCGGGCTGTTGCCGGGCGAAGCCGCGCTCGACGCACCCGGCGGCACCCGGCCGCTGACGATCGGCGCGACCCTCCAGGATCTCGAGCTCACGGCCCCGACCACGCGCCTCGTGCTCGTCGATCCCGCGCACTCCCCACGCCCGAGCTACTCCGTGCGCGTGACCGACGCGAAGGCGCGCCGCGCCGAAGCCAGGAGCGACACGCTCGGCGTCGTGCTGCTGCGCGGACTCGGCAGCAAGCCGTGGAGCTTCGTGGTTCGCGATCCGCACAACACAGACGTCGCGGTCGTGCGCTACGAGGAGAGCGAGCAGCGCCTGGTCGTGCCCTGATCGTCCGAGCTCAGATCCTGTTCACGCGCTGCCGCAGGAACTCCAGCAACCCCTCCGGATCATCCGTCCCGATCCGCAGCGTGCTGACCCCGAGGTGGACCACCACCGTGTCCCGGCCCCAGAGGTTCCAGGTCCAGCCGCGGCCCGGCAGGTAGTGCACGCCCCAGCCCTCGAGCAACAGGCTGCGCCCGCGCTCGACCGTGGTGATCCGCCGGTAATCCACGCGGCGCCGCAGCAGCGGGATCGGTCCGAAGTGCACGAGCAAGGTGTCGCCGAGATCGCGCACGCGCAACCAGCGGATGCAGAACGCGACGAACCCCATCGCGCCGGCCGTCACGACCAGGATCAGGCGCGGCGCCCCAGCCTCGCGGTCGCCGAGCCAGTAGCCGCCCAGGGCGCAGAGCGTCGCGAGCGCGAGCAGCAGCAGGTGGAAGCGGCCGCGCTGGACGTGGTCGTAGCCCGTGGCCGTCACGCGTGCACGAACGCCGCCTGCGCGCGCGGCCCGTTCTTCAGGAAGTTCTCGACGCCGATGCGCATGTCCTTGGTGCCGCAGACCTCGCCGAAGCACTTCGCCTCGAACGCGATCCCCTCGCGCAGTCCCATCGCCGCCCCCTGCAGGATCGCCTTGCACAGGATCGCGTCGACCTTCTTGCTGAGGTGGCCGAGCTCGACCGGCGGCAGCGTGGCCGGGATCGCGGACATCGGCCCGCGGGCGAGCGCCGGGCGCGCGCGCTTGCCGCTCGCGAGCTCCTTCGCGATCTGCACCGCGCGCGCGACGAGGTCGCCCTCGACCTCCTCGCTGATCAGGCCGATCTCCTTGGCCTCGGCCGACGAGATCGGCCGGCAGGTGCGCAGCATGCGGTTCGCGGCGGCGAACCCGACGAGGCGCGGCAGGCGCTGGGTGCCGCCGGCGCCGGGGATGATGCCGAGGTTCGGCTCGGGCTGGCCGGCGAGCACCTTCAGGCCCTTCTTCGCGATCCGCAGCGTGCACGCCATCGCCAGTTCGTTGCCACCGCCGAACGCGAGACCGTTCATCGCGCAGACGATCGGCTTCTTGCAATCCTCGATCGCGTCGAGCGCCTGCTGCGAGGCGCGCGAGGTCGCCTCGCCGTCCGCCGGACCCTGGATCTTCGCGAGGAAGTTCACGTCGGCGCCCGACACGAACGCCTTCACGCCGAATCCGGTCAGCACCGCACCCTGCACCTTGGGGTCCGCGTCGACCGCCCGGCACCTGGCGGCGAGCTCGTCGAAGACCTGTTGGTTGAGCGCGTTCAGCACCTTCGGCCGCCGGATCGTCAGCACGGCGATCCCGTCGACGTCCTTGCGCACGACGCTGCCGAGCGCGAAGGGCTCGCCGCTCCTGCCGCGCTCCTCGATGCACTTCGGCACCGGGAAGCCCGGGTGCTGCTGCGCGTAGGCCT
>CAZSKV010000801.1:0-4188 GCA_964607495.1 uncultured candidatus Brocadiaceae bacterium | reverse complement strand
GCCGCGCTCGGGATCGCCGGTCCGGTCGATCCGCATGAAGTGCTCGCGCTCGCCGAGGCCTGCGCCCTCGCGAGTGGAGCGCCGGCGGAGCGCCTGACGGCCGAGGACCGCGCGCCACCGGCGCAGCAGCGCATCGAGCGCACGGTCGGGGCGGCGCGGCCGCGCCTGCTGCTCGGCTTCAAGGACCAGGATCCGCCGCGCACGCCGCTCGCGCGGGTCGAGCGCGACCTCGCGGTGCGGGTGCTCCTCGACCGCCTGTTCGGCGCCGCGAGCGAGATCCGTGACGACCTGCGCCGCCGCGGCATCGCCGACGACTCGCTCGGCGCGACCTACCTCGGCGACCGCGGCTTCTCGGCGGTGGTCGTGCACGGCGAGACCGAGGCGCCCGAGCGCCTGCTCGCGGAGCTGCAGGGGCTGCTGGCCGGCGAGCTGCCGTTCTCGGAGGAGCATCTCGAGCGCGTGCGCCGCAAGATGCTCGGCCAGTACGTGCGCATGTTCGAGAACGTCAAGACGATGGCCGGGTTGCACGCGAGCGAGGCACTGCACGATCTCGCGCCCTTCCAGGCGATGGAGCGGCTCGCGCGCCTGGGCGTCTCCGAGTTGCAGGAGCTCGCGCGCCGGCTGTTCGCGCCGGCGTGGAGTGCGGTCGCCGTCGTGCGCTGAGCGGTCCGGTTCAGCTGCGCAACCGATCGACGCGCTCGCGCTGCGCCGCCGCCATGCCGGGCGGCACGGGCGGCGTGAAGAGCAGCAGGTCCGCCAGCTCCGCGCCGCCGGCGAGGTGGGGCATCAGCACGTAGTCGGCGCCGGCCCGGTACAAGTCGCGGGCCTGGGCTTCGCGCTCGGCGGTCATCACGATCCTGGCACGAGGCGCCATGCGCCGCAGCGCCGCGAAGAGCTGCAGGTTGCTGGTGCCCTTGAGGATCGTGTCGGGCAACGAACAGACGATCACCTCGCTGCCGGCAGGGTGCAGGTGCACGAGCAGCTCGAGGTTGCTGACGTCGCCGAACGTGCAGCGCAGGCCGAGCTGCTGCAGGCGGCGCAGCGTCTCCGGGTTGAAGTCGACGAAGTGCAGCTCGTGCTTGCGCGCGTCGGCGCGCTGCAGCCACTCCTCGACCATGCCCCGGCCGATGTGGTAGCAGCCGAGGACCAGGAAGCGCGCGGGTGCCGGTGACTCCTCCTGCGCCTCCTTGCGCCGGCGGCCGCGCACGCCGAGCTTGCGCAGCAGCAGCGCGAGACGCACGTGGATTGCGTGGCTCCTGCCAAACAGGTAGGGCGCGAGGACCGCGGTCAAGAACATCGCGATCGTGATCGTCGCGATCGTCTCCTTGCGCACGTGGCCGAGGTTCAGGCCGATCGCGCCGATCACCAGTGCGAACTCCGACACCTGGGCGAGGTTCAACGCCGTGACGGTCGCGGTGCGCGCATCGCGCGCGAACCAGCGGATCAGCGGCACGACCACGAGCAGGCGCGAGGCGACGACCGCGAGGGCCACGCCGCCGGCGGCCGCGAGCACGGGCAGGGTCGGGCGCGGGATCGTGAGGCCGAGCGTCACGAAGAACAGGGTCACGAAGAAGTCGCGGATCGACAGGATCCGGGTCACGACCTCGAGGCTGACCGGGAACGAGGAGATCGTGATGCCGGCGAGCAGTGCGCCCATCTCGAGCGAGAGCCCGGCCAGGTGCGCGCCCGCGCAGGCGAGCGCACACCAGGTCAGCGCCAGCAACAGGGTCATCTCGCCCGAGCGCGCGACGGGTTCGAACGCGCGCGGCAGCACGAACTTGCCGATCGCGAGCACGAGGGCCACGAGGCCGAAGCCGGCCCCGAGGCTCTGCGCGAGCTGCATCAGGTCCGGGTTCGCGAGGTTCGGCTGCACGACGAGCATGCCGATCGCCCAGATGTCCTGGATCACGAGGATCCCGAGCGTGATCCGGCCGGCATGCGTGTCGAGGTCGTTGCGCTCGTAGAGCAGCTTCACGACGATCGCGGTCGACGAGAGCGAGAGCAGCAGGGCGGCGTAGCCGAGGTCGAGGCCGCCGTCGGCCAGGTAGAAGGGCGCGAGCATCGCCGCCAGGCAGAGCGCGCACAGGGGCACCTGCAGCAGGCCGCCGCCGATCACCGCGGGACCGGCGCGCAGCAGCTTGCGCAGGTCGATCTCGGCGCCGATCAGGAACAGCAGCAGCACGAGACCGAGCTGGGCGATCTCGCGGATGCGCCGCTCGTCCTCGATCAGGCCGAATCCGACCTGGCCGCCGAGCAGCACGCCGGCCGCGAGGTAGCCGAGCATCGGCGGTTGGCGCAGCAGCCGGGCGACGAGCGCCATCACCAGCGCAGCGGTCACGCAGAGACCGATGTCAGCGAGCAGGGAGTGGTGCATGAGGTGGGGGTGCGGCGGGCTGCGGGCCGGTCGGCCTAGTCCGCCATCCAGTACCCGGTGCACACGAGCGCTGCAAACAGCGGCGCGACGAGGGGCCGTGGCAGGCCGAGGTTGCGCGCGATGTGCGTCAGGTGCCGCCGGTCGCCGATCCACGGCATGTAGCCGAGCCACAGGCGCATCCCGACCACCTGCACGAAGTCCAGCAGCGGGAGCCAGGCGAGCGCGAGCACATCGCGGCCCGGCGGCCCGCCGCCGGCCAGCGCCAGCCGGCCCAGCACGAAGCCGAGCGGCAGCGCGCCAGCGTCGCCGAGGATCAGGCGGGCGCGCGGCCAGTTGTGCACCAGGAAGCCGACGTAGCTCCAGCCCAGCACCCCGGGCCAGCCCCTGCCGTCGAGCACCAGCAGGCAGGGTAGCGCGCCGACCGCGACCGCGACGCCGTCGGTGTTGTCGAGGAAGTTGATCGCGTTCACGAGCACGAACGCGCAGGCGATGCGGGCCGCGAGCGTGCCGGTGAACTCGGCGCCGGCCTCGGGCAGCGCGCAGGCGAGCGCGATGCCGAGCGCCTTGAGGCTCCAGTGCAGGCCGCCTGCCGCCTTGCGCCGGTCGTCGAGCCAGCCGACGAGCAGCACGAGGCCGAAGCCCGTGCACTCGCGCCACGGCAGGTGGCAGGCCAGCGCGAACAGCAGCAGGTAGACATTCAGGACGTGGCCGCCGACCAGCAACGGCACGGTCTGCTCCTTGCGCGGGCCCGGCGGATCGAGGGGCAGGCAGGCCCACAGGCGCGCGTGCACCGCGCGCGCCGCCGCGAGCAGGACCGCGGCGATCGGGGCGGCGAGCGCTTCCATTCAGCTCCGGTAGAGTCCGAGCTCGCTGATGCGCTCGCGCACGTCCGGGTCCAGCTCGTCGCCGACGTCCTCGCCGCGCGCGAGCCGGCGCCGCAGGTCGGTGGCGGTGACCGGGTCCGCGGCGAGCTGCAGCACGCGCGGCGTCAGGCCCGCGGCCACGGTCGCATGGCCGGGCCGCGGGAGCACCACGAGCTCGGCGAGCTGGAAGATGGCCTGGGGTTCGCGCCAGAGATGGATCTGCGCGAGGTTGTCGGCGCCGATCACCCAGTAGAGCTTCGCGGCCGGACCGAGCGCCTGCGCGAAGTGCCGCAGCGTGTCGACGGTGTAGGCGGGACCGGACTTGGCGACTTCGTAGCCGCTGACCTCGATCCGCGGATCGAACGCGAACGCGAGCCGGCAGAGCTGCAGGCGCACCGGTCCGGGTGCGAGCGCCGGATCGTCCTCCTTCCACGGATGCCGGCCCGCGGGCAGCACGATCAGGCGGTCGATCGGCAGTTGCGCGAGGCAGGCGCGGGCGACGGCAGCATGCGCCCGGTGCGGCGGGTTGAACGCCCCGCCGAAGAGCGCGACCCGGTTCACGGCGCCGCGAGCCGCGCGGCGAGCTCCGCGGCGAGGCCGGGCGCGTCGGCCAGCACCACCTCCTTGCCGTTGCGCAGGTCCTTGAGCTTGACCTGACCGCGCGCGAGCTCTTCCTGGCCGACGATCAGCATCAGCCTGCTGCCGCGCTTGTCGGCGCTCTTGAAGATCGCCTTCAGGCTCTTGTGCTCGAAATCGGTGTCGCAGGCGATGCCCTGCGCGCGCAGCCGGCACGCGAGCAGGAACGCCGCCTCGCGTTCGCTGTCGCCGACCGGGGCGACGAACACCGGCACCGCCACGTCGGCCGGAGCAACCAGTGGGTTCTTCTGCGCCTCCAGGGCGAGCAGGGTCGGAGTCACCCCGATCGCGAACCCGACCGCGCCGAGCTGGGGT
>CAZSKV010000800.1:0-1697 GCA_964607495.1 uncultured candidatus Brocadiaceae bacterium | reverse complement strand
CCCGCCGAATTGCCACGCGCCGAACGCGCCCGACACGCCCGAGAGGAATCCACGCCGCGAGATCCCGTTCATCGCTTGGTCACCGTCTCGTCGAGGTTTAGCAGCATCTGGGCGACCACGGTCCAGGCCGCGAGCTCCGGCGCCGGGATCGCCGCCGGCGGCTTCGCTTCGCCCACCGTGATCAGGCCGGCAGCGGCGTCGGCGTCGCGCGCGAACGTGGCGCGCGCGGAGGCGAGCGCCGCCGCGAGGACGCCGATCTCGCGCGCACCCGGTTCGCGAGCGAGCACGCGCATCCACATGCTGCGCAGGCGTCCGGCGTCGCTGGATGGCACGGCGAGCGTACGGGCCGCGAGCGCCCGTGCAGCCTCGACGTATTGCGTGTCGTTGAGCAACGCGAGGGCCTGCAGCGGCGTGTTGGTGCGCGTGCGCCGCACGATGCACGCCTCGCGCGAGGGGGCGTCGAAGAGCTGCAGGTTCGCGGGCGGTGCGGTGCGCTTCCAGAACGTGTAGAGGCTGCGCCGCCACAGCGCCTCGCCGTGGTCCTGCACGAAGTTCATCGTGTTCGAGCCGACGTAGCCGACCTCCTTCCAGAGGTCGCCCGGCTGGTAGGGTCGCACACCAGGGCCGCCGGGCTGGTCCACGAGCAGCCCCGCGACGAAGAGCGCCTGGTCGCGGATCGTCTCGGCGTCGAGCCGGACGCGCGGTCCGCGCGCGAGCAGCCGGTTCTCCGGATCGCGCTGCCAGCTCGCGGCATCGCCACGTGAGTCCTGGCGGTAGGTTGCCGAGGTCACGACGAGCTTCAGCATGTGCCGGACGTCCCAACCGCTTGCGACGAACTCACACGCGAGCCAGTCGAGCAGCTCCTTGTGGCTCGGCCACTCGCCCTGGTAGCCGAAGTCCTCCACGGTCTTGACGATGCCGGTGCCGAAGAGCTGCGCCCAGAGGCGGTTCACGGCCACGCGCGCGGTCAGCGGGTTGTCGGCGGATACGAGCCAGCGCGCGAGGTCCAGGCGCGAGGGGTCCTTTGCCTGCAGCTGTGGGAAGATCGCCGGTACGCCACGATCGACCTTCTCCCCGGGTTGGTCGTAGGCACCGCGCACGAGCACGTGCGCCGGCCGCCGTTCCTTGCGCTCCTCGCTGACCATCGTGCGCACGACCATGCGGTCGATGCCGGCCCGCGCCGAGCGCGCCGCCGTGAGCTCCTGCTCCCATGCGCGCACGCGCGGCGAGTAGGTGCTGCGGTAGTAGCTGCGCACGCGGGCCCGTGCGGCGGGCTCCTGGTCGCCGAGCGCCTCCACGATGCCCTGCGGCAGGCCCGCCGTGTCCTCACCGACGACGCGGAAGTAGAAACCGTGCCCACCGGCGTCGTTCGTGACCTGCAGCAGCAGCTCGTTCGCACCGGCGTGCAGCAGCACGGTCACGAGATCCTGGTCGGGAGCGACCGGGCGCGGCGCGAACACCTCGTGCACGAGCTTGCCGGCGCAGAAGACCTTCAGCGCGTCGTCGCTCCCGAGCGCGAGGCGGAGCGTGCGCGCCGCAGGGCTGGTGATCGTGCGGGTCAGGAAGGTCGCGGACTTCGCGGTGGCCGGCAGGGCGTGGGCGGCGCCGTCCTGCCACTCGGGCCGCGGCTGCCAGGCACCGGCATCGCCCGGGGCCTGTGCCGCGTGCGCCGCCGCGAACGTGGCCGCCTGGACCGG